>CANRAG010000057.1 GCA_947628515.1 uncultured Clostridia bacterium
CAAAAAAATTTTGCGCTATCCGCGCTATTATCGTATTTTTTGGGTATTCGTTGTTTCTAAAAGTGTCAAACTTCCGTATACTCTCCGCCGAAGCGGTAAGACTGAACAGCGCGAACAAAATACATAAATTAACAATTACCCTTTTCATTTATATCTCCCTCGGACATGTTATCATATACTATTATAACGCAAATACCGCATAAAATCAAGGGTAAACTTAAAATCAACACAGAAAGGAAATCTGTGCATTAATACACAGATATATATAAATAAATTATTGACTTTTTTATAGCGGAATTGTATACTTGATAATATAGCGTGCTTTGCCGCGCGGATGGATAGTTAACATAAAATGGGGGTTGCGCAATTGAAGTATCCGTTGAAAAATAAAGTGAAGGATAAAATAAAAACGGAGTCGGCTATATTTATTGCCGCGGCTGTCGCGGTGTGTTCTTTATGCGGCTGCGGAAAGGAAAGCGTTAAGGATGAAGGCAAGCTTGTGACGAGCTCGCAGGTCGCCAATGATTATTATGATGTAAAGCTTGACTACCAGGGGTTGGTAAGGTCGAAGGACACAAGGAATTATTCATTCATGACAGGCGGCAAAGTCGAGGCTGTGTATGTTGAGGAAGGGCAGTTTGTACACAGCGGAGATGTCCTTGCGCAGCTTGACGCGGTGGAGCTTGAAAACGGCGCCGCGCAAAGCGCGAACAACAGGATAATTTCACAGAATAACCTCAATAAAACCGAAGCGTCATATCTCACAAATATAACCAACGCGGAGATAAATATGCGGACACTGCAAACGAGCATTGCCGCAATTGACGCCAATATATCGGCGTATCAGGGCAGCATCGCCGCCGCAGAGACCGGTGTTGACGCTCTTCGGGGCACTGTCGATACCGACCGGACGCAGATTGACGCATTGCAGCAGAATATAGACGCGTTTGAGTCAAAGCTTACCAGCACGCGTTCCGCTGTGGATTTGGCGAAAACAAATCTTGACCGCATACAGGAGCTTTACGATAAGGGAGCCGTATCAAAATCCGAATTGGAGAATATGCAGACGCAGTATGACGACGCGGAGGCGTCGTATCAGCAGGCCGTCGCGCAGCAGGCGACCAACAAATCAAACCTTGATAAGCTCGTTGCGGGACATGACGCGAATTTGGCGCAGATTGACGCGAATAATGCTCAAATCGGTTCCATGTACGCGCAGCTTTCAACTCTTAACTCGCAGAGAACGCAGGCGGCAAATCAGCTGCAGACGGCGCAGACGGAGCTTTCAAACCTCAAATCGTCCATGCAATCGGATGTGGGAAGTCAGAAGGCCGCCGAACGCATATCGGAGCTTTCCGCGGAGCAGGCGCAGCGCGCCGTGGATAACGCTACTCTCGTGGCCGACGGCGACGGATATGTAATGGCTGTCAATTCAAAGGCCGGCGAAATGACGGGTTCGGGCGTTCCGGCAGTGATTGTAAAGTCGGATACGAAGGTTGTTTCCGTCGGAGTGTCCATAGATGATTACAGCAAGCTGGGCTCCGTTTCCGAAGTACATATAAACGGCGACATACAAGGTAAAATCGACAATATCGCGCAATATCCCGACGAGGGAACGCGCACGTATACCGTGGAGATAACCTTTAGCGACCGGACGCTTGCCATGGGCGAAATTGTGGACGTGGAGCTTGTAACCGAAGTTGCGGAAGGCGTGTTTATACCGATAGACAGTATTATTAATATAGACGGTTTGGACTATGTATATGTTGTAAACGATGACGACACCGTAACCCGCACACAGGTGGAGCTGGGCGAGGTTAAGGACACAACGGTTCAGGTGCTCAACCTCACGGACGAGAGGATCGTCACATCCGGAATAAAGGCGCTTAACGATAACGATAAGGTGCGGGAAGCAGAGGATGGTGATAATAAATGATAGGCAGGCTTACAGAGACTGTTATAAAGCGTAAGACGATTATCTTTATTATTCTTATCGCTATTGCCGTCGGAGGCCTGTTCTGCTATCAGACAATGCCTCGAAATTCATTCCCGAAGGTCGATATACCAATGGCAACAGTTACCGTGGCATATCCCGGCGCAACCTCGGAAGAGGTTGAAAAGGAGATTACAAAAAAGGTGGAGGACACCTGTCAGAGCGTGGGCGGCTATGACGAAAGCACCTCGCAATCAATGGCAAACGCGTGCGTGGTAACGGTTATGTTCGATAAGAAGCTCTCGGAGGAGGATTTGGATTTGGATATAATCGAGCTTCGCCGTAAGATGGACGATCTTAAGGCGGAGCTTCCGTCGGGCGTGACGTCAATATCCGTTCGGAATGACTCCATGGATACGGCAAGCCTTGTTCTTGCGGTATCAGGAAGCGAACGGGTTTCAAACGACGCGCTCTCGCAGCGGGCTAAGGATCTCAGTGATAAGCTTAAGCAGATCGACGGCGTGTCGCAGATAAAAATAACGGGCAATAATGACAGTGAGGTTTCCGTAAAGGTTGACGCGCGTCAGCTCAATCACCTCAATCTTTCGATGAACGAAATATGCTCGGTAATCGGCGCGAATAACGCCATACTTCCCATAGGAAACATGACGGTGGGAGAAAATGAAATATCTGTTTCCACTTCGGGCCGGTATGAGAGTCTGGAGTCAATAGAAAACACGATAATAACCGCGTCCGAGGACGGAACCTTACTGCGGCTTAAGGATATAGCCTCAATAACGGTGCAGGAGCCTGAGAACAGCGCGTATTTCCTGCTTAACAATAAAAAGAGTATACTTGTCTCGCTGTATTTCCAGGACGATCTCAACGTGGTATCGAAGGCGGACGAGGTCAAAGCCGTGGTTTCGGATTTTGAAAAAACTCTGTCGGAGGACATAACGGTTAACGAGGTTTATTTCCAGTCCGACGACGTAAAGGACGATATAGACAATTTTATTGTGAGCCTTATAGAGGCGATCATAATAGTAATGCTTGTCGTGATGGCGGGCATGAGCGTGAGGAACGGACTTATAGTCTCGATTGCCATACCGGTTATTATATTTATAACCTTCATCATGATGCGGGCGTTGGGTGTGCAGATACATTTTGTATCGCTCGCGGCGCTGATTATGATGCTGGGTATGCTGGTTGATAACTCAATAGTGGTAAGCGACCAGATACAGGTGTACCTAAACGAGGGTATGGAGCGTATGGAGGCGTGTAAAAAGGGCGTGGGCAAGGTCATACCGTCCATAGCGCTTTCAATGATAACGACCGTTACGGTGTTTGCCTCAATGTTCACGCTTACGGGCACATATAAGCAGGTTGCTTCGGCGCTGCCGTATATTGCTGTTATAAGCATGATCGCGTCGTTTTTTGTGTCGATACTAAGCACGCCCGTGTTCTGCTATTTGTTCTTAAAGCCTAAGCGGGCGGGGGATAAGAAGAAGGAGAATAAATCCGTCAGGCTGTATAGGAAGCTGTTTAACGCAGCGTTTGAAAACAAGAAAAAGGCGATTGCGCTCTGTGTGGCGGTATTTGTAATATTTGCCGTCATATGCGGTTTTTCAACGACGCAGCTTATGCCTAAGACAAATAAGCCGTACGCTGTTATAAATATAACAAATCACAGCCAGAACGATTTGACAAAAACGGAGTCGGTTGTAAATAAGCTTCAGGGCTTTATAATGGAGCAGCCGGAATCGGAAACGGTTCTTTCGGGCGTGGGAATATACGCGCCCCGATTTAATTTCTCCGTTATCGACCGGGGCGAGTCCGACGCGAACGGAAATATTGTGGTAAAGCTTAACCTTAAAAAGGGCGGCCGCTTCAAAAGGACATGGGAAATGGTCAACTATATCCAGGATTGGGCGGACGCAAATATTACCGGCGCGGATATAGTGGTTGACGAGCTTGGAATTATTCCGGCAACAGATGCTCCCGTGTCGGTATATGTAAAGGGCGATAACATAGACGATTTAAATACCGTATCGGCGCAGGCGTACGATGTGCTGAAAAAAATCCCGGGCATAAAGGGAGTGTCAAACGACAGCCATTATTCAACGTATGGATATTATGTAAACATAGACGACAATAAACGAAACACGCTGGGACTTACGAACGCCGAGATACAAAACGAGCTTAACATCGCGATTATGGGTCGCACGGCGTCCGTGTTCTATCGGGACGGAAAGCAGTATGACATAAACGTGAGCGCGGAGCCGGGGAGTACGGATGATTTGAGCAATTATCGGGTAAAGGCTTCCGACGGGAACAAGTATATGGTAAAGCAGTTTGCCGATATAACGCTTAATCCGGAGGCGAACACGATAAAGCACGTAAACGGTGTGCGCGGCGCTATTATAGGCGGATATGTAAAGAACGGATACGGTACAAATTCAATACAAACAGAGTTTGAAAAGGAACTGGAGAAGCTGGAAGTGCCGGAGGGCATATCGTTTGAGTACAAGGGTGAGAAGAATACGGGAAGCGAGGCTATAAGAACAATTGCAATCGCGGGTGTGATTTCGGTTCTTATTATATTCCTTATACTGTATCTGCAATACGTTCGGTTCCGTCAGGTGCTGCTGCTGTTCTCGTCGGTTCCGCTCGGCGCGGTGTTCGGTCTTGCGATAATAGTTATGTCCGGAATGACGACGAGCTTTTTCGCTATGCTGGGTATTTTGTCCATGCTCGGAATTGTTCTCGCAAACGCCATTGTGCTTGTTGATTTCATAAACGCGGAGCGCGGAAACGGCGCGTCCGTTAACGACGCTTGCCGCATAGCGGGAGAAAAGAGGCTTACGCCTATTTTGATGAGCACAATGACGACGGTGTTGGGCTTTCTGCCCCTGGCGCTGTCAGGTCAGACCTTGTTCGTAGGAATGGCGGTGCTGCTTATGGCGGCGCTTACAATATGTATGGTATTTAACCTTGTTATGGTACCGACGATATATTCTATGATTGAGAAGGAGGATAAGAGTGATGAAACTTAAGCTTGGCGTGATAACGGCGTTATCGGTAATGTGCGTTTCCGTTGGCGCGGCGTATGCCGGAGAAGCGGCGGAGCCGGAGAAAATCAAAACGGATTTTACCGTGGAGGAAGCGGTATCCTACGCGAATGAAAACAGCCTTGAACTCAAGGCTCAGAATGAGAATATAACCTCGCTCAAATACAAATACGACGCGGATAAGCTCACGCGCAGAAATTTGGAAAAAGCGGGCTATGCTTACGGTACGTCGGATTTTGATTATTATCTTTACGGCAGCGGCTTTAACGAGTTCAGCGACCTTAAGCAATATGATATTGCCGAGCGCAGTCTGGATTTTTCAAAATATAAGCTTGACATGCAGGTGGAGGGGAAGTTTTACAGCTGCATAAACGCGGACAGAAAAATAGCCGTGGCGCAGGAGGCTGTGGACAACGCGCGGGAAAACGCGAGGATTGCCGCGGAGAAGAAGGACGCGGGATTTATAGGCGCTATAGAGGCGGAGTCATTTGATCTTGCGGTTATAAACTCGGAGAATGAATTGGATAAGGCAAAGGGCGACCGTGATTACGCGTACGCTGAGTTTAAGGAGCTTATAGCGTATCCGGCAGATCAACCGATAACTCTCAAAGGCACGTTCACGCGGCAGCCGATGAACTCTACGCCGCCAGATGAGGCGCTTGCCGAGTTAGACAATACGGCAAACAAGAAAAATCTTGACGACGGCTTGGCGATCCAGGCGGAGCTGCTAAATACATACAAGAAGTATTACGGGTCGAACAATCCGAAATACGCGTATCAGTCACAGATATACGCGTACGCAAAGGAGGAGGCCGATTATAAAAACAATGTCGGACAGTTGAGATTGGGTATTATAAGCGCGTATAACACAATGAAGGATACCTATAATCAGCTTGATTATATAGACGGCGCAATCGCGCTTAAGGAGCGTCAGGCGGACGCGCAAAAGACCTCGTACGAGCTGGGACTTTCGACTGCGTCGGAGTACATAGCCGCGGTTGCCGAGCTTGACAGCCTGCGGCTTCAGTCGGTGGACGCCGAGATAGGCGCGTATCTCGCGTCAAAGGCGTACGAGCTTAGCTTTTACGCGGGTTAATTCACATAAAAAAACATGGACGGAGCCTATGCTCTGTCCATATTTTTATGTATGCGTTTTCTCTCGGAATATATGTATTCGGTCATGCCGCCTCCGGCTTCGAGCAGCTCCTTGTACGGAGTGCGGCAGTCCTCCTCAAGCCACGCCTTGAGCAGCGCAAACGCGCCGCCCACATAGAAGCTTGCCACATTTTTTACCGCCTGAGGGCTTATATCGGGTAAAATCTGGCTCATTATGGGCTGAGAAGCCGTCATGATTTTATCAGACAGCTTTGCTATAAAGCCGGTGCTTACATGCTTCACGACCACGATTTTATATTCATCCTTATGCTGCTTTATGTACTCAAAGGCGTTGTAAACGTTTTCGGTAAGACCGTTACTGTCGAAAATTTTTCCGTCGAAAATTCTGTCCACCATACGCTGCTCGGTCTTGTCCATAAGGTCGTAGATATCAAGGTAGTGCAAATAGAAAGTGCCTCGGTTCATATTCGCATAGTCGCAAAGCTCCTTGACGGTTATTTTTTTCAGCTCCTTCTCGTTCAGAAAATGCAAAAGAGCCGACATAAATGCTTTTTGTGTTTTTTGTATACGTCTGTCCATAAATAAACTCCTGTTCATTAGTCGTTATCTGTAGTATACCATATTTTTTAAAAATAATCAAGAGTCGGATCAATTACGCGCGGTTTTCGCAATAAAAGGATTGAAATCCCGGCATGTTTGTGATATTATTAGAATAAAGGAGGGACTAAAATATGGCAAAGACAAAATTGCGCTCAATAGCGGGGCTGGCGCTTGCGGCAGTAATGCTTTTGACGGGCTGCGGCGTCGGCTCCGGCAATTCAAAGAGAACCACCATCACTATTATGGGCAGAAAAAGCGACCTTGCGAAAAGTTATATGACAAGTATTTTCAAGCAGTATGAGACTGCGACGGGAAACAGGATAAAGCCAATAGCCTTTGAGGATTCGGAATTTGAGTCGAGAGCGGCGGAAAAGTTTGAAAAAGGCGACGGCGCGGATATATTCATGCACTTTCACAACTCTGATTTGGGGCGTTTTGATGTTGAGGGTAACTTCCTTTATCTTAACGATCAGGAATGGGTGGACGAGCTGACGGACAGCACGTTGGAGTATTGCAAGGACAGTGAGGGCAATCTTATGGGTTTGCCTTACTGGGAAAATTCCGTGTCCGGCTGTTACTACAACAAGACCATACTCGACAGTCTCGGCCTTAAGCCCGCGAGAACACAGGCGGAGTTTGACGCTCTGTGTCGGGCGATTGCCGATGCCGGATACACGCCTATCTGTTGGCCCGCGGACGGCTGCGCATGGATGGTGCAGTTTGCGCTCGATCCCGTTTTTGCGGATAATCCCGAAAAGCTGCAACAAATCAATAAAAACGAAATAACCTACGCCGATATGCCGGAGGTTACCGATATGCTCACATGGATAGAAAGCGCCGCCGATAAGGGCTGGTTCGGGACGAACTATCTTAAATGTAATATAGATGATATAAGTCCGATTATGAGTTCGGGCGGAGCCGTTATGACATTTATTTGGGATACATGGTTCTATACCGATTTGGCTAAGGACAACAAGTATACGGTTGACGATTTTGCGCTCATGCCGGTATTTTTAAACACCGAAAACCGGGGCACATACGAGGGCGGAAACCTGAATATGATGATGGTCAACAAAAACGGCAAGAATGTTGACGCGTGTCTTGATTTTCTCGATTTCTGCGCCAAGGCGGAAAACTATAACATTGCCTTTGACGGCATATCCACGGTAAACTGTTTCAAGGGACAGACGACAAACATACAGTCGCCGATGATTAAAAACGCGGCCGATTCGGTTGCGGCAAACCTGCGCGCGTCAACATCGGCGTCGAAGGTATTCGGGTTCAGCGACGACGACGTGGCGGAGGCATTAAACAGTCTGTTCAGAAAAAAGACGGATGTGGCGGGCTGTGTAAAGCTTATGGATGAATATAGGATTTCGGCGGCCGCGCGGCAGGGATATGAAGGGTTCTGAGACCGGTTTAACGAAATAATCAGCTGTTTATAATAGCCTCGGTCATTTTTATGGCGCGATAATTCTCCTTTACATCGTGCACGCGTACGAACATAGCGCCCTTAATGCAGGCTATAACCGAGGTGGTGACAGTGCCAATGACGCGCTCATCGGGCGGAAGGTCAAGCGTAAGGCCAATCATGGATTTGCGCGATGCTCCGAGAAGTATCGGATAGCCGAGCGGGCGCAGTGCTTCGAGGCTGTTGGTTATCCGTAAATTCTGTTCAAGGCTTTTCGCGAAGCCTATGCCGGGATCCAATATAATCTTATCGTCGGCAATTCCCGCGGCCTTTGCAATGGAAACGCTGTCCTTCAGGTCGGATATAACATCCTCGATAAAATCAGCGTATTCGGTATTATCGCGATTGTGCATAAGGCAAACCGGAACATCGAAGCCTTTTGCCGTATGCGCCATTTCACGGTCATATTTAAAGCCCCAGATGTCGTTTAATAAATCCGCGCCCGCGATTATCGCGGCGCGCGCGACTGCGCTTTTATATGTATCCACCGAAACGGGAATATCAAAATGCTTTTTCACGGCTTCTATTACCGGTACTATACGGCGAATTTCCTCATCGTCGGAAATCATCGTATAGCCCGGTCTTGTCGATTCGCCGCCTATGTCTATAATTTCAGCGCCGTCCTCAATCATCTTAGCGGTATGGTCGAGGGCGGCGTTAATATTATTCCAGCGTCCTCCGTCGGAAAAGGAGTCCGGAGTGACATTTAATATTCCCATTACGTGAGTGCGGTTCCTGTCAAAATTCACATTGCCTATAATCATGCGCTATACCTCTATTTCCATATTTCTTTTATCCGTGTCCCAGTAGCAATCCTTTGCCGCCGGGCATTTAAAACATAACCGGGATTTTTTGTCCGCGGTATACAGAACGCGCGAGAACTCACCGTCGCCGTCGTCGGCGCGATGCGCGCGTATGGCCGCCGCGACGGTTTTGGTTTCATCATCGCTAAACCCGCATTGCGGCAAAAGCTCCTCTGCAAGCAGCGCGCCGGCCTCATTATGCGGCAGTCCGTTATAGCGTCCCGCGTCATGCAGCAGCGCGGCGGCGTAGAACAGCTCGGTATCTATCTTTATGCCCTGTTCGAGTATCATTATTCTTCCTATCCGAGCCACGTCGAGCGCGTGTTCAAGATTATGCGGACAGAATTTTCGTTCCCGTTCCGTTTCGGCTATATGCGCCATGTGATTTTGGTATACGGGATGATTGTATATTCTGTTACACCTCTCCATCTGTTATCATCTCCTTTATAAGACGTTTCGCTTCGGCAAGGATGGATAATGAGCCGAATATTACTATGTTATCGGCTCCGGAGCGGTACGCGTCCTTTATTGCGGCCGGCATTTCGCCGGAGTCTGTGGCAATCACGCCGTTTTTCTCAAATTCGCGGCATAGCAGCGAGCTTTGAAGCCCCCGCTCCGAGGGCGGCGTTACGCAGTAAACCCTGACGGCGAGGGGTGATGTTATTTTTGCGATTTCCTCATACGCCTTGTCGCGAAAGCATCCGCATATAAATGCGGTGCTGCCGTCAAGGCAGGCTTTAATTGACGCGG
Source organism: uncultured Clostridia bacterium (assembly GCA_947628515.1). Classification (GTDB taxonomy): domain Bacteria; phylum Bacillota; class Clostridia; order UBA1381; family UBA1381; genus Ornithomonoglobus. The sequence goes on from CANRAG010000057.1 coordinate 9,742, forward strand.
CAAGCTCTCGTGCGGCGTCCTCGTTATGCGCGCCGTCAAGCACGAATTTGCCGATTTGTTCAAAACGGTATTCCCATACGGCGGATTTCAGCCCCTGGTGTATGCTGTCACGAGATATGCCCAATACCTGCGAGGTCTTTACGGCAAGCGCCGCGTTTTCGGGCTGGTATGTGCCGCCGAGACCTATTTCGTATTCCGCGCCTTCGAACTTAAATACGGTTTTTTCCTTTCCGAGACGAATATCGCTGATATCGTCGGCAATGAAAAGCGGCGCGTCGTGGCTCGCGGCCGCGCGGTTTATGACCTCCATTACCTCGTCCCGCTGCGCGCAGGTTATAACCGGACAGTTATCTTTTATAATTCCGCTCTTTTCCTTTGCAATCGCGGCAAGGGTGTTTCCGAGAAATTTATTGTGGTCAAGTGAAACCGAGGTTATCACGGACGCATAGGGCGCGCTTATTATGTTTGTCGCGTCAAGCCGTCCGCCCATGCCACATTCAAGAATGACATATCCGGGCGAGAGCCTGCTAAATATCAGGAAGGCTATGGCGGTTTCCGCCTCAAATGAAGTGGGGAATATTCCCTCGGCTTCAAGTTCCGATAACGCGTCCCGCACAGCCTCCGCACATTCGGTATAAAGACCTTCGCTTACGGGAATGCCGTTATAGGTAAAGGCTTCGAGGTAATCGCCGACCGGCGGCGATACGAACCGCCCGACGTCAATTCCCGAAGCGTTCAATATCGAGCCGAGGAACGCTCCGACAGAGCCTTTGCCGTTCGTACCGGCTATATGTATCACGCACAGCCCGTTCTGCGGATTGCCCAGGGCGCCGCAAAGACGGGTTATATTGTCAAGTCCCGGACGTATGCCGCGCGGGGACAGAGATTTTATATAATATCGGGCTTCATTATAGTTCATGTTCTTTCTCCTCTTACAATACTGCATTATACCACAGCGAAATATCAATGTCAATTCAACACTTGCATAAATCCGGAATTTGATGTATAATATAAATTAGGCTAATTTGTATTTGGAACGGATGTTGAAGATGCGAAAAATATATTTACTCATCATTGCTGTATTGCTTACCTTTCCGCATATGCGCGCCGCCGCCATGGCGGACACGGCGAAGGCTGCGTGCCTCGTGAACGCCGTTACGGGCGAGGTGCTTTTTGAAAAGAACAAGGACGAAAAGCTGCCTATGGCGAGCACGACAAAAATAATGACGCTTGTGACCGCCATAGAAAAAACTAACCCGGAGGATGTTGTGACCGTTCCGCATGAGGCGGTAATGGAGGAGGGCTCTTCCGCCTACCTTGAGGAAGGGGCAAAAATAAGCATGCATGATTTATGCTGCGGATTAATGCTGAATTCCGGCAACGACGCCGCGGTTGCGATAGCGTATCATATAAGCGGCGGGAAAGAGGAATTCGCGCGGGAAATGAATGATACGGCGCGCAGAATAGGCGCGGAAAACACATCGTTTAAAAATCCAAACGGCCTCGACGAGGACGGGCACTATACCACGGCGTATGACCTGGCGAAAATCACACGGTACGCGCTTAGCCTTCCGGAGTTTCGGGAGATTGTTGGGATGAGGATATACACGGCAAGCTATATACGCGCCGACGGCACCGAGGCGTCCATTGAGTACATAAACCATAACAGACTGCTTAGGGAGTTTGACGGATGTATAGGTGTGAAAACAGGCTTCACCAAAAAGGACGGACGCTGTCTTGTGAGCGCGGCGGAGCGTGACGGGGCGGTATATATAGCCGTAACGCTGAACGCGTCAAACGACTGGAACGAGCATAAGGAGATGTTAGAGGAGGCCTTTGGCAGCTGTCGGATGGTGAACGCGGTAAAGGCGGGGGACTGCATACGCCATGTTGTAAACGACAGCGACGAGTGCAGGCTCGTCGCGGCGTCAGACTTCTATGTTCCGGTAAACGGTGAGCGCGGAAGGGCGTTTGAGGTTGAGGAACATATCCCCGACGACATATATATGCCGCTTAACGAGGGTGAAAAGATAGGCGAGCTTAGCGTATACTGTGACGGCGTTAATGTGGGAACGGTTGACGTTGTGGCGGACAGAGATTTTAAAGCGGAGGGCAAGGCAAAGGTTAAGAGTTGCTTTGTGTTCTATGTTCAGACATTGATAAGGAATATACTATAAGGAGAAAGTTATGGGCGAGATAGTAAGATTACAGAAGTATATAGCCATGAGCGTCGCGGCGTCGCGCCGCGACGCAGAACGGATGATTGCCGAGGGCAGAGTTGCGGTAAACGGCAAACCCGTTACGGAGCAGGGCGTAAAGGTGGAAATAGGCAATGACATAGTGGAGCTTGACGGCGCGATTATAAAGGCGGTAAATAAGAAGCTCTACATTGCGCTTAATAAACCGGAGGGGTATGTAACCACGGTAAAGGATCAGTTCGGGCGTCCGACGGTTATGGATCTTGTTGAGAAGGAAATCCATACCCGTTTGTTCCCCGTTGGCAGGCTGGATTATGAAACGGAAGGGCTTCTGCTTATGACAAATGACGGCGACTGGGCGAACAGAGTGACACATCCGCGTTATGAGTCCGAAAAAAGATATTACGCGTTATTAAAGGGAGTTCTAAAAATATCGGAGCTTAATAAAATCCGGCGCGGCATTGTGATAGACGGCAAAAGGACAAGCCCCGCCGAATGTGAAATCATGGAGATTGATATGGGCATGACACTTGTTCAAATCACGATACATGAGGGCAGGAACAGGCAGGTAAGAAAGATGTTTGAAGCTGTGGGGCACGAGGTAAAGAAGCTGCGCCGCGACAAAATAGGCATAGTCGAGCTTGGCAATCTGCCGCAGGGGCGCTGGCGCTATCTTACATCGGGCGAAATAGAATATTTCAATAAGAGGGCTATTCGGTTATGAAGCGATAACTGCGCGTTACCGTGTAGCTTGTATGAGAAATTGCCAAAACCGGACGCGCTTATTCGCAAACAGTGTTTGGCAGACCTTTCGCAAACACTGTTTGTCAGACTTTAACTTAGCCGATGGGTGAACTGTAACATAAAAGGCGGGAGCTTTGTATTCAAAAAAAGAGGACATACGAGCAGAAAAACGGGTGAAATAACAATGGTGAATGTGGCTGTATGTGATGATAACGGACAATCCTTAAATATATTAAAGGATAAGGTATCGGTTATCATGTCGGAACATAATTATAAATACCGTATGACAGACTTTAGCGACGGTATCGAATTGGTGCGATATTGCAAAAAAAATACCGTGGATATTATTTTAGCGGACGTGGATATGCCGAACATGAACGGGTTTGAGGCTATAGAAGAATTGCAAAAGCTTCAGCCCGACTTAAATGTAATATTTGTAACGGCCCATAGCGAATTTGCTTATCAGGCTTATGATTATCATCCGTTTTGTTTTGTATGCAAAAGCGATTTGGATAGATTAAACAGGGTATTATTTAAACTTGTTGACAAAATCAATTTCAAAAAAGAGCGGAAAGAAATTTTACATATGCAGTTTGAAAGTGAGGTTGATATTAATATCGACGATGTGATGTATTTTGACGCTTCAAAAAATTATGTTATCGCGCATGACAGAAACGGAGGCTCGTTTAGCTTCAGAGCCACCGTTAAAGGAGTGTATGAAAAATTACGCAATGAAAGCTTCATCCTTATACAACGCGGATATATAGTCAATTGTCGTTTTATAAAAATACTTAATCGCAGATACGTTATTTTAAAAAACGACGAGAAGAAAACAATGACAAGAGATGAGAAAAGATTTCGTGAAGCGGAGAAAATATACAAAGAATATATGAGGAAAGAATTATGATAAATCCGTTTGAGATAGGTATAAATTTTTTGGAAACATTTATTATATTCTTATTTTTAACCGTGTATTTCGGTTGTAAATATAACAACCCGATTAAATATATCGGTTTTATATCCGGTATGCTTGTAGCTGTGGCAGCGCTTACGGTTTTAAACAGCATATCAGTATATGAGGGAATATACGGCTTAATTTTGATATTAATATATTTCTTGTATTCCTTCTTCTTCCTGAAGGGTGATGTTTTCATAAAAATATTCATATCAAGCTTTATAGATTGCATTGTATCAATAATAAATTTGGTCACTCTGCTTGGGATGCGCGTAGTATCCGGCGCGAGCTATGAAAAATTATTGTCTTTTTCAAGCGAGCGGGCAGTATACATATCTCTTGCAAAAATCTTATTGATAGCGATATGTATATTATTGTTAAAATATAAGCTTAGCAATATAGCGAGAAGAATACATATAGTACCGGTCATACTGTTGGCATTTATAGCGGAGCTTTCCATGACGGAAATAGCGCAGGTAATGTTGGTCTATGACGGATTAAGGAAGGAATTATTTGTTATATCTATGGCGGTTGTGGCTATTATAATATTGGCATATTATATTTTTTTCAAAACACATTATGACGCCAAATTGCAAGCGGATTATTTTGCGCTCAAGCAAAAATATGAATATGACAGAGCGCGCACGCGGGAGGTAACGGAATTATACGATAAAATCTGTGGTTTAAAGCATGACTTGTCCATATATTTTACCAATGCTTTGGGATATTTGGACGAAAGTCCGGAAAGGGCCAAATCATATATGCAATCAATTGTACATAATCAAATAGAAGGTTCGAAAAAGTTTATTGAAACCGACAACAAATGCTTTAACGCTGTAGTAAGCACAAAATTGTCCGTTTGTGAAAGGGAAAAAATATTCACTCAAATAACGGTGCAAAATCATTCGCTTGACAAATTGGGCGATGATGAAGTGGGCATTATTTTCGGAAATCTTTTTGATAACGCAATAAGGGCGTCAAAAAATTCACGCGAAAGAACTATTGAATTGGATGTTAAGATACAGGGAGAATATTTATCAATCTTAATGATGAACTCTATAGACAAATCGGTATTGGATAAAAACAGAGATTTGGCAACAACAAAAGAAAATAAAGCTGTTCATGGATTTGGCACAAAAAATATAAAAAGAATAGTGGATAAGCATGACGGTATGATAGATTATTTTGAGGAGGACGGATATTTTGGCTGCCATATATTAATGCTGTAGTTATTACATGTTGCATTTCATCACAAAATCGTGCATTTCATCACAAGGCAATTGACCTTGTGATTTTTTTATGATAAAATGGCAAAAAGGAGAGGCCTTGCCAAATGGAACGAATTGGAGCGCGCTTATGCTTAGCGGAACCGCCCCGACGTGTGCAGATTTCTGAATTTATTGTTACGACAAAGAAAGGAATGTTTTATTATGAAGAAAATCATATGTTTACTTGTTGCTTCCGTTTTTTCAATATCCGCAGGCTCTGTATCTGCTGAACAGGTAATCAGGGAAAAGGAGCCTTATGATGACACAGTCTATCCGGTAACCGCCGGCAGTGGCTCATGCGGCGATGATATGAATTGGGAATTAAATTCAAGCGGTGTAATGCATATAAGCGGTACGGGAAATATGCGTGATTACTATACGGAATTTGAAACCGATGTAAGAAAAGCGGAAAGCGACGGGGCAAGTGCCGAAAATACACCTGTTTGGACTGATTACTGTCCGTGGTTTAAGAATAACAATCCAAGGGCTATAACCTCTATAATAATTGACGAAGGGATAAATTCTGTTTCGGAATCGGCTTTTGGCGGAACCAATGTTTCAGCGTTAATTATTCCCGATTCGGTTCGCGAATTGGGAATGGGAGCATTTTCCGGGTCTCAAAGTCTAAAAGGGCTGGTTTTGCCGGATTCGATGGAAACTGTTCCAAAAGCGTTTGCCGCGTGTGAATCATTGGAATATGTGCATTTACCAAATAAAGCAAGTGTAATTTCACAGGACGCTTTTTACGGTTCGTATTCACTAAAACATATATACCTCCCTAATTCTATCAAGGAGATCGGTCTCGGCGCATTTGAAAATTGCGCCGCTCTCGATGAGATTATTTTACCTGATAATTTGGAAAAGATTGATGAATTGGCGTTCGCTTTTTGCGACAACCTCAAAAAAGTATCATTTCCTAAAGGCTTAAAGGAAATAGGAAAGGACGCGTTTACTGGCTGTTATTCGCTTTCGGAAATTTGTATACCCGACGGCACGGAAAAAATCGGGCGTTCAGCCTTTGCCGTTGAGGACAAGAATAAAATTAGCGGCATCCGCACGGTATATATTCCCCAAAGCGTAACATCAATTGATAAATACGCGTTTAATTCGGAGGATGTTATATACGGTTTTAAGAACTCTGCCGCTGAAAGCTTTGCAAAAGAAAACGGCAATAAATTTGTAGCCGTAACGGAAAGTATGTATATTGCTCCAACCAACATCAATAACAATATAGATGTATTAAATGACGGAAACATTATTAATGTATCCGCCGCGGGAAAAAATATAAAATGGGTTGACGCGCAGCCGTT
>CANRAG010000058.1 GCA_947628515.1 uncultured Clostridia bacterium
TCAATCCACTATTTTTGGCATTGGGGCGAGGACAAGACACCAATATATAGGTAAACAGCGCCTTTTCGACAAAAAAAACCCGCCGTCTCAATATGAGAGACGGCGGGGTGCCCGTTTTAAAGCGCCGCTTTAAAATTTCTGTTAAGAGTTTTGCTCTCCCGGTACGGCCGCAACAGCAGGTACAGGAACGCAATCACGATAATTATCGCGGCGATTGTACCGAAGCCGAAGCCTCCGCCGGTAAAGAGCTTGCCAAACTGGAATATGCAAAGCGATACCAGATATGCGAACACGCATTGGTAGCCGATTGCGAACCACGTCCATTTAGCGCTGTTCATCTCGCGTCTTATAGCGCCGATTGCCGCAAAGCACGGAGCGCAGAGAAGATTGAACACAAGATATGAGTATGCCGCTACAGCCGTAAAGCCGATAGAGGGATCCCTGAGCGCCGACCATATCTCAAACCCGTCCTCCGCGACTTCGTCAAGACCTCCGTACAGTATGCCGAACGTGCCGACTACGTTCTCTTTCGCGATAAGTCCGGTAACGGCAGCCACGGCCGCTCTCCAGTGTCCCCAGCCGAGCGGGGTAAATATCGGCGCGATTACGCTGCCCAGTTTGGCGAGAATTGAATTATCCATATCCTCAACCATGCCGAAGGAGCCGTTCTCCACGCCAAATCCCTGGAGGAACCATACAAGGATTGTGGCAAGAAGAATAATCGTTCCCGCCTTTTTGATAAACGACCAACCGCGCTCCCACATGCTGCGCAGCACATTGCCCACGGTCGGCATGTGATACGCGGGAAGCTCCATAACGAACGGCGCGGGGTCTCCCGCGAACATTTTTGTTTTCTTAAGGATTATACCGGAGCATATGATTGCGGCTATTCCTATGAAATACGCGCTCGGAGCAACCCACGCGGCGCCGCCGAACAACGCGCCCGCGATAAGCGCGATAATGGGCAGCTTTGCGCCGCAGGGTATAAATGTTGTAGTCATGATTGTCATTCGGCGGTCGCGCTCGTTTTCTATTGTCCTTGACGCCATTATTCCCGGCACACCGCAGCCCGTTCCGATGAGGATGGGGATAAACGATTTACCCGAAAGCCCGAAGCGTCTGAAAATTCTGTCCATGATAAACGCTATACGCGCCATATATCCGCAGGATTCAAGGAACGCGAGGAATATGAACAGCACAAGCATCTGCGGGACAAAGCCTAAAACGGCGCCCACGCCGGCAACGATACCGTCAAGTATAAGACTGTTAAGCCAGTCGGCGGTGCCGAGCGCGTTAAGCGCGGACTCTATGATTACGGGTATGCCCGGAATCCATTTTCCAAACATGCTCCAGCCGTCTCCGAATAATCCGTCGTTTGCCCAGTCGGTAGCCCATCCGCCGACGGTGGTTACGGATATATAATACACAATAAACATAACAGCCGCAAATATAGGAAGGGCGAGAATTCTGTTTGTGACGATCTTATCGATTCTATCCGAAACCGAAAGCCTTTCCCCGACGGATTTTTTATAGCAGCCGCTTATAATTGACGCGATATATGTATAACGCTCGTTTGTTATAATCGATTCCGCGTCGTCGTCCTGCTCGCTTTCCGCCTTTGTTATAATCGCTGTAACATCGGGCGTATTCTTAATAACAGCGCCTATTTTATCATCGCGCTCAAATAGCTTAATCGCGCAAAAACGCTTCGGCTCCGCGTCTTGACTTAGTTTTTCTTCGATTTGCGCGAGGTATCCCTCGACAGCCGGACTAAACGAGTGCGCAATAGGCGGCTTTTTACCGGACCTCGCCGCGGCGACCGCCTTTGCGGCCGCGTCCTTTATGCCCGTGCCCTTAAGCGCCGAGACAGGAACGACCTCGCAGCCGAGCGCCTCGCCAAGCTTTTTGAAGTTTATGTTATCCCCCTTTTTATTCACGACGTCCATCATGTTCACCGCCATGATTACCGGAATACCAAGCTCTGTGAGCTGCGTTGTGAGATAGAGATTTCTTTCGAGATTGCTTCCGTCTATGATATTTAATATTGCGTCGGGCTTCTCGTTAATGAGATAGTTTCTTGCGACGACCTCCTCAAGCGTATACGGTGAAAGCGAGTATATGCCCGGAAGATCCGTAATCACCACATCCTTATGCCCCTTTAGCCTGCCCTCTTTCTTTTCCACCGTAACGCCCGGCCAGTTGCCCACAAACTGATTTGAGCCGGTGAGCGCGTTAAATAAAGTCGTTTTACCGGAATTGGGGTTTCCGGCAAGCGCGATTTTAACTGACATGTCAATAACTCCTTCCAATAATGCAAAACAATGCACAATAAAATTTAATTAATACTAAAATGTGTTAGTTAAAACTAACCAAACCGTAAAAATAATCAGCGAACCTCAATCATTTCGGCGTCCGCCCGTCTTATTGAAAGCTCATAGCCTCTTACGGTGACCTCCACCGGATCGCCCAGCGGCGCGAGCTTGCGCACATATATTCCGACGCCCTTTGTGATACCCATATCCATAATGCGGCGCTTAACGGCGCCCTCGCCCGTGAGCCTAACGACAGTTACGCTCTGACCGACCTTTACATCCTTAAGTGTCATGCCAATGCTCCTTTCCCTGTTTGATATTACACAATTATTCTGTTTGCCATGGATTTGTCTATGGCAATGCGGCTTTCTTTAATGTTTACAATGAGATTTCCCGCCGTTTTTGCTATAACGGTAACCTCGGCGCCGTCGACAAAGCCGAGACTTTCAAGAAATCTTCTTTGCTCATCCCTGCCGTTAACCTTAACGATAGTGCTTATCTCGCCTATACCTGCCATTGATAAAGGCATTGCGCATCCCTCCGTAAATCATATTTCCGCCGCGTCAGCGCGTGCGAACAGTTGGTAATCATACAACCATTTTGATTAGTGTAACACAACTAAAGGTGTTTGTCAATAACTTTTTTGGAAAAAATAATATTTATTTTAATTAATATTCGTTTCGGGAATTTGTCAATATATAAATGGGATGATAAAAAATCGTCACTATTCGGCTATGAAGCGATAGCTGCGCGTTATTATGCCGGATGGTTTCTCAATTACCGAAATCGGACGCGCAGTATTCCTTAACTTAGTCGGATAGGGGAACTGTAACAATAAATCAATATTCAGACAAAGAGGAGAGATACAAATGAGATATGCTTTAGCGTTGGGCGGCGGCGGAGCGCGCTGCGCGTTTCAGGCGGGTGTGTGGCGCGCGCTTAGCGAGATGGGAAAGGACGTCGCCGCCATAGCCGGCACGTCGGCGGGAGCGATAAACGGCGCCGTGTTTGCAAGCGGCGGCGACGGCGATACGCTGTGGAACAAAATATCGTCGGAAGGCGCGATAAGCGCGGCGCAAAAGGAGGGGAAGCTGCCGTCAAAGATGACGGAGGTACTGTTCGGCATGCTCGGCGACAGTTTTGACATAGAGCCGCTTAGACAGCTTTTGACAGAGCACATTTCCGAGGACAGGCTGAGGACTTCGGGTATAGAGTTCGGCCTGTGCGTTTATTCGGCGAACCGGATGCGGGCGTTTAATTTCTTTTCGGATGAAATAGAAGCCGGAAAGCTTATCGACTATGTTCTCGCAAGCTCATGCCTTCCGGCTTTTAAGCCCGTCAGGATATGGAACAGCAGATTTTATGACGGGGGAATACGGAATAATCTTCCGGTAGATATGCTTATTTCCAGAGGGTGGAGGAATATAATAACCGTGCCGGTGCACGGAGCGGGCTTAACAAGGGATGTAAATACGGGCGGCGTGAATATTATAGAGATAAAAAGCCGCGTGCCGGAGGGCGGTATTCTGGATTTTGGCCGCGAGGCCGTGGGACGGAGCATAAAAAGCGGGTATCTCGAATGTAAACGCGCGTTCGGACTGGTGTCGGGAACGGAGTTTTTCATAAACAGCGAATCGTATAACGCGGCGCAAAACGCCTACGGCCGCTCGCTCATAGACGGAGTGGAAAGGGCGGCGGATATGATAGGGCTTGACAAGCACAGGGAATATACCTTTTCCGAGCTTGCAAACGCGGTCGTTTCCCTTTATGAAAACAATGCGCAGCTTATAAAGGCGGTGAAGTTTATACAAAGCAACGGCATATTTCATAACAAGCAGGACTTCATGGGTGATTTATACGAGGCGGCGAACGCCGTGATTTGTCTGAAGAAGCGATAATATTACGCGCGGCGGTCGCTTCATGGCAAAATGGTGAATATAATCGGGCTTATACAATAAAAATCGGGAAAAAAGGTCTTGTATTTTGTCGCAAAACGTTATATAATACTGTATATAAATATCTGTAACTATAGCAAAAGGGATTAGAAATGAAAAGATTTTTCATTACAGTAATAATAATCGTTGTTTTGGCATTCGTAGGATACGGTATAGCGTATCTTATAAGACCGGTATATTCCGTTTCGCTCGAACAGTATACAAACGAAGTGGGTATAGTGTGCGAGAACGCGTATATTGTAAGGGATGAATCCGTTTATTATTCAACGTCGGCGGGAACGGTATACAGCACCGAGTCAGAGGGCGACCGCGTCGCGAAAAATGCGATAATAAGCACGACATATATGGGAAACGTAGAGGATGAATATCTCAGCAGACTGCGCACTCTTGATTTCGCGATAAGCCGGTTAAAGAAGCAAAGCGCGGGAAGCGAGCTGTATGTGACGGACGCCGCGTCGGTGGAGAATGAAATTTCAACGCGTATGAACGATGTGATTTCATTAGCCGGCAGCAACAGCATTGAACAAATACACGAGCTGCGCGAGGACATAAACGGTCTGCGCAGCGGTAACGGAATATCCGTAAACGATAAAATAGCGGAGCTTGAGGAAAAACGGCGTGGGGTTGAAGCGTCAATACCGGGTGAGAGAAGGGATACCATATCCGATCGTTCGGGAATATTTTCGTTATATATAGACGGTCTTGAAGCCGTTTTGCAGCCCGAACGCATAAAGGAATATGATGTTTCATATATAAAATCACTCACAAAAAACGAATTGAGCCGCGCAAACGGAACAAAGGTTGTAGTGGGCGATCCGGTGTGCAAGGTCATGGATAACCATGAGTGGTACGTTCTCGGAATAACCGACGAGGACCACAAGGATTTGTGCAAGGTGGATTCGCAGGTAACAATAAAATTTCCCGACGTATCCGCGTCGAGCGTGTCGGGCAAGATAACGTATGTTTCGGAGCCGGACGAAAACGGGGAATATCTGTTCCTTGTAAGGGTCCCTTCATATCTTGAGACGGCCTTTTCGTACCGGTCGCTTGATACCGATATAGTGTTTGAGGAATATTCTGGCTATAAGATACCGACGGACGCGATACGCACAGGCGATACGATAAACACGCATTATGTATACGCCATGAAGGGTTCGGATAAATTCAAATGCGACTGCGAGGTTCTATACACCGATATGGCGGAAGGGTATTCGATTATCCAGTCCACAGAAAAAGCAAGCCATAAGCTTTCATCTATGGAAAGACTGGTAGTGGGAGAAAAATAGCAGGAGAGTGATGTTTGTGAATATTGAAGAAAGTCTTAAGTCCGTCAGGGCGCGCATATCGCGCGCTTGCCGCGAGGCGGGACGGGACGAGAACGAGGTAAAACTGATTGCGGTGACAAAAACATATCCGACGGAGGCTATGAACAAGGCGATAAGTCTCGGAGTTACGGACATAGGCGAGAATAAACCTCAGGAGGTGCGGGACAAATTCGATTACGTATTACCGGTTCGCTGGCATCTTATAGGCCATTTGCAGACAAATAAGGTTAAGTATATCATCGACCGCTGCTGTATGATACACAGCGTGGATTCGATAAAGCTCATGGATGAGATTGAAAGGCTTGCCGCCGCGCATGACCGCGATATGGATATACTTATACAGGTTAATATTTCGGGCGAGGAGTCAAAGTCGGGAATTGAGCCGAGCGCGTTAGAGGATTTGCTTATCCATGCCGGAGAGCTTGACCGTGTGCATGTTAAGGGGCTTATGACAATAGCGCCAAAAGCCGAATATGGCGATGTTACCGTGCATTTTAAAAATATGAAAAAGCTTTTTGACGAGACGAAAAAGAAGCAATACGCGAATGTGTCCATGGAGGAGCTGTCTATGGGAATGAGCGGCGATTTTGAAGCCGCCATAGCCTGCGGAGCCACGATGGTGCGCGTTGGCAGCGCGATTTTCGGAGAAAGAAATTATAACAGATAAATATACAATTAAGTATACAATGAAAGGATGTGTCCAAATGTCATTTTGGGATAATGCAAAACGCGCGTTTACAGGTAGGGATGAATACTACGATGAGGATGAGCGCGGCTACGAGGAGACTTACGATGACTACGATGAGGAGAGACCTAAGCGCAAGTTGTTTTCGTTCCTGTCGCGGGATACGGACGATGAGTATGAGGATTTCGCGCAGGAGGAGGACAATTCTTCAAGAAGAAGCAGCGCGAGAGAAACCTTCTCGTCATCGCGCCGTACAGACAGCTCTCCTAAGTCGTCAATACGTTATGCCCCGTCCCTGTCGGGCGTGGAGGTAACGGTTTTGCATCCGATGGGATTTGACGACAGTACAAAAATCGTAAGAGAAGTTAAAGAGGGCAGAATAACTATATTTGACGTTTCCGACATAACCACTTCGGATGAGGCACGCAGAATAATAGATTACATATGCGGAGCGGCGGAAGGGATGGAATGTCCGTTTTCGAGACTGTGTCCCAGCATATTCTGTATAGCGCCCAAGGGTGTAATATTAAACGATAAGAAGTCGAGATATTAATGGATAATAACGATAAGCTGCTCATTGCAAAGACGGAGGACTTGTTCTCGCTGTGCGAGAGATATTGCAGCCCTGTGTTTTCCGGATTTCTCGACGGAGCCGAGCAGGCGCTTATACATGATAAGGCTGTGTTTTTTGGCGGGTATAACGTAATGCTGTTCGGCGGGTTTGACGACGCGGAAAAGAAGATTATGGGCGTATTCCCCGAATGGTCGGAGACGGACATGGCACAGTTTCCCATATCATGCTTAAAGGTAGAGGGCGGTTTTACGCGGAAGCTCAACCACCGCGACTATCTCGGAACGATTATGTCGCTGGGCATTGCTCCGGACAGACTGGGCGACATCGTTGTATACGACAGATTTGCATATGTGTTTATTCATAACGATATTGCGGGATATGTAAGGGATAATCTTCATAAAATAGGTAATCAGGGGGTATCGGTAAAACCCGTTGAGAACTTCCGCGATATTTCCATAGAGCGCAGATACAAGACGATAGGCGCGGTGTGCGCGTCCGGGCGGCTTGACGCCGTGGTGGGCGCGGCGGCGAACGTGTCGCGTTCCGTTTCTGCAGGACTTATTGACGCGGGAAAGGTAAAGCTTAACCATCGTGAAATCACCAAAGCGTCCGAGCCGGTAAAAGAGGGGGATTTGCTTTCCATACGCGGGTACGGCAGATTTCTTGTTCACAGCTTCGACGGCGGGACGCGAAAGAACAGACTTCATATTACATTAAAACAGTATATATAATACGTCACTATTCGGCTATGAAGCGATCGCTGCGCGTTATTATGCCGTTTGTTTGAGAACTTGCCAAACCCGGACGCGCTTATTCGCAAACACTGTTTGGCAGACTTTAACTTAGTCGGATAGGTGGACTGTAACCATAATACATCGGAAGGACGGTATTCATATGTTAAAACCGATTGATATTCAGAATAAGGAATTTGAAAAGACCTTTAAGGGCTATAACTGTGACGCGGTTGACGATTTCCTTGATATTGTCATACAGGATTATGAGGCGCTGTGTAAGGAAAACGTCGCGTTAAAGGATAAGGTACGGCTTCTGTCCGAGGCAGTGGAACGTTATAAGGAAATAGAGGATACAATGCACCGCTCGCTTGACGTTGCGCGTCAGTCCGCTCAGGATATAAAAAATAACGCGAACATGGAGGCGCAGGCCATAGTAAACCGCGCAAAGCTGGACGCAACCCGTCTTGCCCGTCAGATTGACGAGGAGCATATCAAAAAGCATCAGGAAATGCTCAAGGTAAAGCAGGAGGTTGACGCGTATAAACTGCGCATAAGGACGGTTTGCGATAACCTGATAAAGACGCTTGAGGAAATGTAAGGGCAAATGGACAGTCTGGTATACAGCCTTAACGCGACCATGCCGGTATTTTTGACAATATTTATCGGCTACATATTAAAATGCGTTAAGATGACCAATGATAACTTTGTAACGGTTGCAAACAGGTTCAATTTCAAAGTAACCCTGCCGGCGATGCTGTTTTTAGACCTCGCCGCTACGGATATACGAAATAATTTCGACGTTCGTTTTGTCCTGTTCTGCGCGGCGGTTACGACCGTGATGTTTTTCGGGATATGGATTGGCGCGAGGCTGATTATAAAGGATAGGTCGATAATCGGCGCGTTTGTTCAGTCCTCATACCGAAGCAGCGCGGCGGTTCTGGGCGTAGCGTTTATAATGAACATATACGGCACATCGGGTATGGCGCCCATTATGATTATCGGATGTGTGCCGCTCTATAATATATATGCCGTAATAGTGCTTACTCTGGAGGGCGAAGGCAATACCGACGGGGCGAGAGCCGTAAGGCAATCGGTGATAAACATAGTAAAGAACCCAATTATTCTGGGTATTGCGGCAGGAGTAGCGGCGTCGCTTATAAATCTGCATCTTCCGCAGATTATACAAAAGACCGTTAATAATTTTGCGGTAATGGCGTCTCCGCTTGCGCTTGTCGCGATAGGCGCGGGCTTTGAGGGCAGAAAGGCTATAAAGAAGATAAAGCCAACGCTTGTCTCGGCGTTTATAAAAACCATGGTTCTGCCGGGCGTATTTCTGCCGGTGGCGATTAAGCTTGGATTTCGCGACCAGGAGCTTATTGCAATAATTATAATGCTCGGCTCGCCTACAACGCCGTCAAGCTACATAATGGCGAAGAATATGAATAATGACGGAGTGCTTTCGTCAAGCGTGATAGTCACCACTACGCTTCTTTCGTCGCTCACGCTTACGTTGTGGATTTTCATTGCGCGCCTGGGCGGATTTATATCATGACAGTACAAACAGAGGGACAGCTTTCGACTCTCTGTTTTTATTATGTACAGAATGGCAAAAATCACATCGTATTGCAGTCTGCTTGGTGAAAATCAACAAAAATCAGAGTAATTAATTGAAAAAAGCGTACAAAATATGATTAAATACTTTTCTTTTATCCAAATATATGCTATAATAGTTTATAATATATTTAAATTTAAAAGGGAGGAAAAATAATGAGGAGAAAGACAAAACAATTGTTGTCCTTAATAACGACGGCGGCAATGTCCGCTTCATCGATCAGCGCGCTCGCGGCGAACGTGACGTTTGACGTTACCCCTGCGGATGAGGCGAGAACCGCGGTTGTAATTGAGGCTACATACGACGGCGACCTGCTTGAAAAGGCGGAGATTATCGACACGGTTACAATCGGCGCCAATGCGAAAGATTACACCGTTAATGACGCGGTAGATGGCGCGAAGTATTTCCTTTGGGACTCCGCAGACGGTATGAAGCCGCTCGCACCGTCCAAAACAGCCGAGGGCGAAACTCCGACAGGGCCGGTCGAGACGGAAAAGCCGACAGATCCGGTTGATGATGTAACTGTAATCAAATCATGGAAGTTTGATATGGGTACGGCGGAGGATGTATCAGAAGGCTGGACAGCAGTCACAAATGATGTTAATTATACGCTTAACACATCGGGTGAGGACCAGTACGGTTTTATAGGAGCCAATGCAAAAGATTACACGCTTGCGGGCGGGCGTATTGACGGCTTCGTTCAGCAGGAGGGGCAAACCATTGAGCTTACCGCAGGCGGCGGCACAGGCTTAAATGATGGTATCGGCTCAATCGGTCAAGATATTTCCGGTAATGCGGGAGATAAGTATTATCCGGTACGCTTTGCGTTAAAGGTTCCTGATGATACATATTACAGAATTAAGGCAACCGTTACAACTCTTGACAACTCGAAGGATGCAACAGCATCACTTTATACGGAGAGAAAGCACCCGCTTTATACTAATAAGACAATCAAAGCGGGTGAGACGGTAACAACAGAGTTTACAATCAGACCGACAGCTATTTACTATCAAAAATCGGATCCGCGGGGCGCTATTGAAGATGGTATGGTAAATGTAGCAGTTCTTGGTGAAAACACAGCTCTCGCAGCACTTGAAATCGACCAGATTGAAACAGCTCCCGTTCTCTGGGTGCTTGGCGATTCAACAGTAACAGACGGCGGTGCAACGCTTCCGTACAGTCCATACCCGAACTATACAGGCGTAGGTACAGGTCTTACAAAGTATCTCCCTCATAATATTGCTATGGTAAATGAGGGCGAGGGCGGCCTTAGCGCAACTGACAACGATCACTTCAACATGGTTAAGGATCGCATTAAAGCGGGCGACTTTATGTATGTTGAATATGGCCACAACCACAAGAACGACAGAGACCAGAATTTTACAAACTTGTATTGGCAGAATAACTATCTTCAGTCGCTTAAGAAGTATTACGAGGCTTGTAGAGATAAAGACGCCACACTTATAATAGTAGGTCCTATTGACAGACATAAAGCAAGTCAGTATGATAGCGAAACAAACACATGGCGTTCAACTCTTAATGATTTCTCAGCCCATGGAAAGCAGTATGTAGACTGTTTAAAATATGGTGGTGAAGATGTGGCAGAAGCCTTTCTCAAGAAATGGGCAGAAATATCTACTGTAGCAGAGACAGCCAAAAACTCCGGCGCTGATGTTACAGCGGCTACGGCGGAGCTTGTAGCGGCAGCGGATAGAATTTGTGCCGATGCAATTGCAGGCGGGGAAACAAAGCTTGATAATGTTGCATTTGTTGATCTCAATAAGCCGTCGCTTGATTGGTACACAACTCTTACAGCAGGAGCAACGGTAGCGGGAGCAGAGGTAAAAAATGATATAAGGCTTACAGACTACTATTTCCAGCTTCCACAGGGGGGAAACAATAAGAGTGTTGACGGAACGCATCCGAATGACGCAGGAGCAGAGAATCTTGCATACTTCTTCTATTCAACAGCCGACACGGAGGAATATCCGGCGCTTAAGCCGCTTATGACAGAGTATACAAAGGAGGCTCCTACACCTGTAGGACAGGACGTTCTTGATCTCGGTTGGGCCGCAAATGATGCATGGCCGTATTATTACAAGCCGTCATATGATTATCCGATAGTGATTAAGGATGTAAACTATGAGGAAAAGACTCTAACAGCATATGTTCAAGATAGTTTTTCAAACTATGCATCGGGTGTAATTGATGTATACAATGCCAACGGCGAATTAGATAAGAAGTATGTAACGGTTAATCATGTCGATAATACAACGGGCAATGGTACGAATATTCTTACATTGCCCGATGGTATAGAAATCGGCGAGAATCAGACTACTAAGATTTATATGTGGTCATGTTATCTTGATCGTGAAGAACTAATTCCTGAAGATGAAGGCGGAGAAAGACTTTCAGCTTACTATGTACCGTCAGAGGTTGATGCATATCTTGTGCCGGGACAGAACGGTGATGTTGAGGATTTCGATTATTACGGTAAGACAACACTTACGGAGGCAGGTTGGACAACAGGCGGTTCATCGGACATGGACGTAACGCTTGGCGAGGATAATGGTGTCACCTATGCTAATCTTAAGGCAGTTTCAAAGGGTGGAGCATCGTGGTATGTAATGAAACCGTTTTCGAACATCGAAGGCGGTACGGGCGTAACGGGCAAGTATCTTATTGACTTTAATCTGAAATACAATTCAGGCTATGGTTTCAATGTTAACTTTGCAAAGACAATTAAGTCTCAATCGCCGTTTGCGTCAGATGAGGTGAACCTAATTTCGCTAAATTCAAGTTCGGGTGGTCTGGCAGTAAATGGACAGAATGTTGGAACTCTTAATCAGGGTTTCTGGACAAATGTACATTATATTCTTGATATGGATCACGGTAACGCGGTGGTTTCGGTTGATGGAGGTGACCCTGTAACAGTAGCAATACCGCTGTATGCTAAATTTACGGCTCCGGAAATTGACACAATGAACAACCTTGTATTCAATGGTACAAAATCAACGTTTGATGTGCAGATTTCAAATCTCACAGTTGCAAAGCTTAAGGATGAGGCAACAACTACAACAATTACTGTTGAATCAGAGGATACAAACAAGGGTACGGTTGAAGGCACGGCAACTGTTAAAACAGCAACTGCCGCAACGGTAAAGGCAACACCGGCTGATGGATACCGTTTCATAGGCTGGTATGAGGGTGAAACTTTCTTCTCAGATGAGGCGGATCTTACGGTTGACAGACTTTATCGAGACCTCAAGCTCACAGCCAAGTTCGTTCTCAGCACAAAACCGGCGAAGGTTACTGTAAACTATGTTGACGGCGACGGCAGGACAATTAAGGATCCGTCAACAATTACCGAGTGGGACGGCAATACGCTTTACTCAGGCGATCCGTTCACGCTAAGCGGTGACAGCTACACAGCAGCTTATAAGGAAACAAACGATAACGGCTTATATGACGTATATCTTTACGACAGCGATAAGTCAGACGCATTAACAATTGAGTCTCTTGACGAAACAAACACAATCGATATAGTTTATAAAAAGCTTGACGGGGAGTACTTCGAGTATGAGGACTTTGCGGATACAGCGACAGGCGAATGGGGTTTCACAGAGGGCAAGAGTGGTAACGTGGCTACAGAGAATGGTGCGCTCTCGTTGCTTAAGAACGCTGGCACAAGTGCTACCGGTTCAGATGTAAAGACACTTTCGGAGGATGTCCAGGCAGCAAAGAAGGTTACTGTAAGTTTCGACTGGAAGAATAATGTTGAAAGTGGTAAGGGTCGTAACTCATTGTTTAACCTCTATGACAGTGAGGGTGCATATATCTTCTCAATGAATGGTCACGGGAGTAATGGCGTCGACTATGCAGTAGGCGCAGCAGCCGGGTCAGGAACAAATGTAGGTAATGTGGCGGCAACGTACAGAGTTGTTCTTACAATCGATTTTGAGTCAGGTTCACTTACAGGCACAGTAACAAACCTTTCAACAAATGCAGTATCAACAATTAATGCTACATCAATTACAGCGAAAAATCTTGCTGCAATTCATGCGGACTACGGTTATAGTGCAGCTTCGCAGAGACTTGACAACTTCGGCATAAGAAAAGATGCAGAATAATAAAAAGTAAATATATTACATTACATGGGAGAACGGCAGAAATGCCGTTCTTCCTTTTGTATATTAGGAAATTATTATTTTTAAGTTGTATTATTTTTGTCACTCATAATAATATAGAGTCTCTAATGTAATAAATTGAAATATACCCACCGCCTTTTGTGTATGTCCATGCCTGTTGAATAAAAAAATGTCCAAATTATGTTTTTTATTTGTTATTTGTACCCATTGACAATAAAGAATGAAACTAATACAATAAAAACGGAAAAGATATAGGTAGATTAAAAAAGGAGAGATTGATAGTGGGTAGAATATTAATTGCGGGAACAAATGGAGGCTGCGGAAAAACGACAGTCTCGTGCGCTATAATACAGGCGGTAAAAAACAGAGGACTTGACGTGACCGGCTTCAAATGCGGTCCGGATTATCTCGATCCATCGTTTATGAGCGACGTTATAGGCGTGAGAGCGTATAATATCGACTCGTTTATGATGTCGGAAAACACGATAAAATATCTTGTAAGCGAAAGGGAATCGGAACTGGCGATAATAGACGGCGTAAAGGGATATTATGACGGATATATGTTTACGGAAACGGCAAGCAGCGGGGAAATGGCTGTCATAACTAAATCGCCGTCCGTTCTTGTCGTAGACTGCAACGGTATGGAAACATCGGCAGCGGCTCTGCTTTACGGATTTCTTAAATATAGAAGAAACACGATAAGGGGAGTAATATTTAACCGACTTAACCCTTGTCTGCACGAAGGGTTAAAAAAGATATGCGATGAGCTTAATGTGAAATATCTCGGTTATGTTCCGAAGTTCAAGTCCGTCGTATCGGAGAATAAAAACCTTTCACTTTTAACGGAATATGAATTGCGGGAAATAAAAAGGCGGATGATGCGGCTTGCCGGAGTGGTGGAAAGAACTGTGGATATAGACGGCATTATAGAGATTGCAAAAACGGCGGAGCCGCTTGAGGCGGCGGACATGGAAATACCGTATGTGGGAAAAGCAAAAATCGCGGTTGCAAACGACAAGGCTTTCTGCATGAATTATGCGGACAATCTCGAAATCCTTGAAAAAATGGGCGCGGAAATAGTAAAATTCTCGCCGATGAACGATGAGAAGCTGCCCGATGACGCGGACGGATTGCTTTTAAGCGGCGGGTATCCGGAAATGTTCGCGCCCATGCTTTCGAGAAACGAAACGATGCGAAATTCCATAAAAGACGCCGTGCTGGGAGGTATGCCGACCATTGCCGAAAACGGTGGATTTATGTATCTGCATGAGAGTATATTGGATATAACCGGAGTTAAGCAGGAAATGGCGGGAGTGATAAAGGGTAACTGCGCTAAGGTGCCGCCGTTTAACAGCTACGGATATGTGGAAATAAAAGCCGATGAGGATAATATTTTAATGCAAAAGGGCGAGTCGATCCGCACATATGAGTTTCATCGCTATGAAAGCTCCAATCCGGGCAGCTCGCTTTGCGTTAATAAGAACGGCAGGGAGCAGAAGCGTATTCATGCGACCGATACAATCTATGCCGGATTTCCGCATCTGAACCTGTGCTCGGATATAAAAATGGCGGAGCGGTTCATGAAAGCGTGTGTGGGATGAAGCTTGTTCTTATAAGGCATGGAAAAACCTACGGGAACACGTTAGGGCGGTATATAGGCAGAACGGATGAGCCTTTGTGGGGACAACCGGAAATTACAAAGGCATATCCGTCCGCCGACGTCGTTGTTTCAAGCCCTATGAAGCGGTGCGTGATGACGGCAAGGCTGATTTATCCTGATAAGGAAATTAAAGTCTGTGACGATTTCCGCGAAACGGACTTCGGAGATTTTGAAAACAAATCGTATGAGGATTTAAAGAACGACCGCAGGTATCAGCAATGGATGGAGTCGGGCGGAGCCATGCCGTTTCCAAACGGCGAAGCCCCGGAGGGGTTTAGAAAAAGATGCGTTAAGGCGCATGAAAAGCTTATATCGGAGACTGACGCGGAAGTGATGGCTTATGTAATCCACGGCGGAACAATTATGGCGGTGATGCATAATATATTCGGCGGGGGCTATTATGATTATATGGTTCCCAATCTTGGCGGGTTCATTGTTGATATGGATAGAAAAAAATATAAATCCATTGTATAAAATGGTAATACAGGGCAGAGAATATTAATGGAAATGCTGTGGTTTTGCATAAAACGCTAAAACTTTAAAAAAAGTGCTTGACAAACGAAAATGTTTGTGGTATCATTTAATAGTTGTCTCTGAGACAGCATGGTATTTCCGCAGCGACAAGCGCTCGCGGGTTACGATTTTGTTACTTACGTAACAAAACAATTTATTTCCGCAAGCGGTGAACCGCTCGCGGATTCCGATTTCGTTACTACGTAACGAAACGGATTGTACATTGAAAAATGAACAGTGTGAGTTCTTGAAAGTGTGAAAA
>CANRAG010000059.1 GCA_947628515.1 uncultured Clostridia bacterium
ATGTCGAGTCGCTTTCCTCATACGCGAGAATGTTCCTCGGCCAGATGGACAAGCCGGACGTGGACTATATAGAAGGTCTATCCCCCGCCATCTCCATCGACCAGAAAACCACTTCAAAAAATCCGCGCTCTACCGTCGGAACCGTAACGGAAATATATGATTACCTTCGTCTTTTGTACGCGCGCGTGGGCATACCGCACTGCCCAAAATGCGGCAGGGAGGTTAAGCGTCAGACGGTTGACCAGATTGTTGACCGCATAATGGAGCTGCCCGAACGCTCGCGGATACAGATTTTAGCGCCTGTGGTATCGCAGAAGAAGGGCGAGCATAAGAGCGTTTTCGAGTCGGCAAAAAAAAGCGGCTATGTGCGTATGCGCGTTGACGGCGAGATGTACGACGTCGCGGAGCCTCCGGTATTAAAAAAGACATTTAAGCATAATATTGAAATAGTAATAGACCGCCTTATAGTAAAGCCGGATATGGAAACGCGTCTTGGCGACTCCATAGAAACAGCGTTCAGACTTTCGGGCGATATTGTAATGGTCGAGGTCGTGGGCGGAGACACAATGCGCTTTACGCAGAGCTACGCATGTGACGAATGTGGGATAAGTCTGCCGGAGCCTGAACCGAGGATGTTCTCGTTTAACAATCCGTTCGGAGCGTGTCCCAACTGTGACGGACTGGGCGTTCTGCTTAAAATCGATCCCGCTCTTGTTGTTGTAAACCCCGACGTCGGGCTGCTTGAGGGTGCGATACGCTGCAGCGGCTGGAACAGCTATGACGACACATCAAGCGTCGTATATATGTACTACAATGCCATTGCAAATACCTATGGCTTTGATATCTCCACCCCGTACAAGGACATTCCCGACGAGGCCAAGGACGTTATTCTCTACGGAACCGGAGAGGAAAAGCTTAAGATGAACTATCACCGCTCATACGGAAGCGGCAGCTATGAAATGCCGTTCGAGGGCGTTATAACCAATTTGCAGCGCAGATTTGACAAACCTACCTCAGAATACGCGCGCTCTGATATTGGCAGATATATGAGCGATATAAAATGCCCCAAATGCCACGGCGCAAGGCTTAACGACGATATGCTTGCGGTAACCGTGGGCGGCAAAAGCATTTATGAATTCACGTGCATGAGCATTCGCGAGGAGATGGATTTTATAAGCGGCATTAAGCTTACGGAGCGCGAAACTCTGATTGCCGGTCAGATTATAAAGGAGATAAAGGCAAGACTCAAATTCCTGCTTGACGTGGGGCTTGAATACCTCACCCTTTCCCGTTCTTCGGGAACTCTCTCCGGCGGCGAGGCGCAGAGAATACGGCTTGCAACGCAGATAGGCTCCGGACTTACCGGTGTGCTGTATATACTCGACGAGCCGAGCATCGGTCTGCACCAGCGCGATAACGACAGACTTATAGGCACGCTTTTAAACCTGCGCGATTTGGGAAACACGGTAATAGTCGTAGAGCATGATATTGACACAATGCTCGCCGCGGACTATATAGTTGACGTCGGCCCCGCCGCCGGAATTAACGGCGGAGAAATTGTCGGAACAGGCACGGCGAAGGAACTTATGAAATGCCCCAAATCCATTACGGGCAAATACCTTAGCGGCGAGCTTAAAATAGAAGTGCCCGCCGTCCGCCGCAAGCCGACGGGCTGGATTACAGTAAAGGGCGCAAGAGAAAACAATCTTAAAAACATAAACGTAAAATTTCCCACGGGCGTACTTACCTGCGTGACAGGGGTCTCGGGTTCGGGCAAAAGCTCGCTTGTAAACGAAATCCTTTATAAGAGTCTCGCCCACTCGCTTAACCGCGCGCATACACGCGCGGGCGAGCACAAGGAAATTTCGGGTATCGAAGGGCTTGACAAGGTAATTAACATCGACCAAAGCCCTATAGGAAGAACGCCGCGCTCAAACCCCGCCACCTACACCAACCTGTTTAACGATATACGCGAGGTGTTCGCGCAGACAAACGAGTCAAAAATACGCGGATACAAATCAAGCCGTTTCAGCTTTAACGTAAAGGGCGGACGCTGCGAAGCGTGCACGGGCGACGGCATTGTAAAAATCGAAATGAACTTCCTCTCCGACGTATACGTGCCGTGCGAGGTATGCAAGGGCAAGCGTTATAACCGTGAAACGCTGGAGGTAAAGTATAAGGGCAAATCAATATATGACGTGCTTGAAATGACGGTTGACGAGGCTGTGGATTTCTTCGCCAATATCCCCAAGCTGCACCGCCGTCTTTTAACCATACAGGAGGTCGGTCTGGGCTATGTCAAGCTCGGCCAAAGCTCCACACAGTTGTCCGGCGGCGAGGCGCAGCGCGTAAAGCTCGCAACGGAGCTTTCAAAACGCGCAACCGGAAAAACCGTATATATACTTGACGAGCCGACAACCGGTCTTCATTCGGAGGACGTTAAAAAGCTTATAGACGTGCTCAACCGCCTCGTTGAGGGCGGAAATACAGTTATCGTTATAGAACACAACCTCGATGTTATAAAAACCGCCGACTACATCATAGACCTCGGTCCGGAGGGCGGCGACGGCGGCGGCACGGTAATAGCAAAGGGCACGCCGGAAAAGGTCGCCCAGTGCGAAAATTCATACACGGGTATGTATCTGAAAAAGCTGCTGTAAAGGAGGCATACCAATGAAAAAGTCCAAGGAAATCATCATATGCTCGCTGCTCGCGGTGATTATAGGTATACAGCTCGGATTTATCTGCGGATTTTTCGGACGCATACTTGAATTTATAGAACCGTACAGGGATGAGCATTATATATATCTTGTCCCGTTTATGGGCGTTGCCGGAGCGGCTATTATTTTCCTCTACCGGCACTTCAGCCCGAACTCCGAACAGGGACTTAACCTCGCCATATCCTATAATATGGGCGAGGTGGGCGAAAAGGGTGAAATAACCGACGACCACAGCTCGCACATAGGCACATATCCAAGCGGGTATGTGCTTCTGAAGCTTTTTACAAACGCAATCATGCTGCTGTTCGGCGCAAGCACCGGCAAGGAGGGCACAGTCGCGACCTGCGGCGCGGCAATAGGCGATTATACATCGCGTATATTCCGCTGCCGAAGCTATTTCCGCACATTGCTTATAACCGGCGTCGCGGCGGCGGTATCGGGGCTGTTCCAAACTCCGCTCGGCGGCATATTTTTCGCGCTTGAATTTTCCGCGGCGGGGCTTCTCTACTACCATGCGCTTCTGCCCGCCATTATCGCGTCGTATACGGCGTATTACATATCGGGCGTCTGCGGATTTCACGCGTTTCATTTCGCGGTGGACGCCATAGAAAAGCCGGGCGGTATGCATCTGTTCCTTATACTTATCTGCGCCATTATCTTTGGGCTTGCGGGCAGATTTTTCGTTTACTGCCTTGAAAGCGCAAAAAAGATTTATTCTAAAAAGGTTAAAAACCGATATATGGGGATGCTTGTCATAGGCAGCGTTACTGCCGCGTTTCTCATAGTAATACTTCGCGGGCGCTACTGCGGCACAGGCGCCAACCTTGTAGACGGCCTGCTCACGGGCGAACCTTATCATATATACGATTTCGCGCTGAAATTCATATTCACGATAATCTGTATCGTAATAGGCTTTTCCGGCGGTGAGATGATGCCTATTATGTCCATAGGCGCGACTCTCGGCGCGGCAGCCTCAACTCTAACCGGACTGCCGTTCGAGCTGATGGTGGTTCTGGGCTGCGTCGCCATGTATTCGAGCGCGACAAACACGCTCTTGGCGCCCGTTTTTATAGGCATAGAGATGTTCGGCACGAGCATTGCGCTCTATATCACGGCGGCGTGCGCGATAGCGTTCGCGATAAACGGAAACCATTCGGTATATACGCGTCAGGGACATATTACGCGCTCGCTCTATAACACCTTGAGGAATACAAGTAATGAGTAAAATAAAGGCTTTTGTGAAGAAGGAGACGGTGCTTACCGTCTCCGGCATACTTGCGGTAATATCAATGTTTATCGTGCCCCCGTCGGCGGGATATATTGAATATATCGACTTCCGCACGCTCTCGCTCCTGTTCTGTCTTATGACCGTAATGGCAGGGTTTTCGGGACTGGGGATATTCTCCCGCCTTGCCGACGCGCTGCTGCGGCTTACCGGTACGGTGCGAAACATCGCGATAGTCCTTATACTTCTCTGTTTCTTCTCGTCAATGCTCTTTACCAACGATGTGGCACTTATAACCTTTGTGCCCTTCACAATCGAAACGCTCGACCGCGCGGGAAGAAAGAAGGATATAATTCTCACCGTAGTTTTACAGACCGCGGCGGCAAATCTCGGAAGTATGCTTACGCCCATAGGCAATCCGCAAAATCTGTATCTGTACGGCCTTGCGAA
This sequence comes from uncultured Clostridia bacterium, assembly GCA_947628515.1. Lineage (GTDB taxonomy): Bacteria > Bacillota > Clostridia > UBA1381 > UBA1381 > Ornithomonoglobus. The sequence goes on from CANRAG010000059.1 coordinate 4,396, forward strand.
TATTAATATGACAGAGTTCATTTCTCTCATGCTGCCGTACACGCTTCTGTCGCTTGTTATGGTGCTTGTGATTTGTCCGGTATTTCCCCGAACACGCGCAAGATACTCCCCCGCGCGGCAAACGGACGCGCCGGATACGCTGCGGACGTCGGTATATATCTGTCTGTTCGCTTTGAGTCTGCTTACGGTGGCGCATGTTCTCGACTATAAAATTCTGCTTGTCACAGTCCTTACAGCCGCGCTCCTTACGGACAGACGCGTATTTTTAAGAGTTGACTATTCCCTGCTTATAACATTTGTATTTTTCTTCGTTTTTATAGGAAATATAGGAAATATCGGCGCGTTTTACGCATGGATGAAAAGCGTTATCGGCGGGCGCGAAATGGCTGTGGCAATACTCGCAAGCCAGTGCATGAGCAATGTTCCGGCGGCGGTGCTGCTCTCCGGCTTTACGGATAATATAAAGGCCCTTATTGTCGGCACAAACCTCGGCGGACTGGGCACGCTTATAGCAAGTATGGCGAGCCTTATATCATTTAAATACATCGCCGTTTACGATAATAAAATAAAGGGCGGGTATTTCGTCCTGTTCACTGTCATAAACGCCGCCATGCTCGCCGCGCTTTGCATAATGTCGGCAATAATATGAAAATATAAACGGCAGCCCTTCGGCTGCCGCTTTATCTTTTGTTTATGTAAACCTTAAACCTGCATCAGTCCGAAGCTGATAAACAGCGCCTTGTCGATGCTGCCCATCATCGGTGTGTCAAGCTTTCCGATTTTTTCTCTTAGCCTTTGTTTATCGAGTGTTCTTATCTGTTCAAGCAGTACAACCGAGTCCTTATTCAGTCCGTATGCCTTTGCGCAAAGCTCAATATGCGTGGGCATTTTCGCCTTGTTGATGCGGCTTGTTATTGCCGCGGCAATGACGGTCGGGCTGTATTTATTTCCCACATCATTCTGTATGATGAGCACGGGACGTATTCCCCCCTGCTCGCTGCCCACCACGGGACTGAGATCGGCATAGAAAATGTCTCCTCTTTTTACTGTCACTCTTTATTCACACTCCGTCAGTTTTTCTTCACAAATCCGCAATGCGTCATTGTCGGATTTCAACCCATTATTTGCTTCTTCAAGATTTATTTCGGACATCTCCGTATAGCCCTTTTTGAGCGCTTCCATGATTTCCTCAAAATTCTTGCAGGTGTGTGACAAAGCCTCCAGCTCCCTTCATCGATTATTAACCGCCGACGGTCAGAGCAGATAATCAAGAACCGCTGCCGTTCTGCCGCCCTTTTTGTATACCCTCGGTATTCTGCGGCTCAGCATACAGGTTATTTCATAATTGATTGTTCCAAGCCATTGTGCAACGTCGTCCACGGTTACCGCTCCGTTTCCGAAGATGAGCGCCTCGTCACCTCGTTTAATATTATTGCCTGAAGTGACATTTATCATACACTGATCCATGCATATTCTGCCCGTGACCGGAAATCTCTCTCCATTTATTGCAATCATGGCCTTTTTTGCCAACAATCTCGTATATCCGTCGGCATAACCGATAGGAATAGTGGCAAGCTTTACCCTTCCATCGGCTATGTATTCTTTACCGTAGCTTACGCCTCTGCCCGGCTCTATTTCCTTTACGTATGTTACCACAGCTTTAAGCGACATCACGTATTTCAAGTCAAGTCTTGATTTGTCAACCTCGTTTGACGGGTACATCCCGTACATGACAATGCCGGGACGCACCATATCGAGATGGTATTCGGGATACATCATAATTCCGGCGCTGTTGCAAATATGCTTTATCGGAATTTTGACGCCGCGTTTTTCGAGTTCGCAACAGATTGACATAAACCGCTTAAACTGCAATCTTGTATATTCACCGTCGTATTCATCCGAGGTAGCGAAGTGGGAGAAAATACCCTCTACCTCGAGCATGGGAAGCTCGGAAATCCTTTTTATCTCGTCAATAATAGCGCTGTTATCGCCGTCGGTGACGACAAAACCTATGCGGCTCATTCCCGTGTCCAGCTTTATGTGAATTTTTACGGGTTTTTTAAGCCGCAGCGCCGCGTCGGAGAGCGTTTTCGCAAATTCGTATGTATACACTCCCGGAATTATTCCGTTCTCCACATATTCGGCCGCGTTCCGCTCCATGCCCGAACCGAGAATCATAACAGGCACATCCTCGAATTTGCGCTTAAGCTCGATTGCCTCATCCATTGTCGCAACCGCAAATCTGTCCGCTCCGTTCTCGAGCAGAGTTGACGCGCACTCGCCCACTCCGTGACCGTATGCGTCAGCCTTGATCACAGCCATAATCATGGCGTGTGGATTGGTAATTCTGCGTATCTCGCGCATATTATGTGCCAGAGCGTCAAGGTCGATTTCCGCCCATGTTCGTTTCTCCATTTTCAAGCTCCCTTACATGTTAACATAAAACTTATTATTTGTCCATATGTAATATTTTCATAAACGCGTCCGGCAAACAGTCTATTACATTCTCCGCGCTCATTGATTCCATGCCGTAACGCGCGGCGGCAATATCACCGGCCGTGCCGTGGATATACGCTGCCGCAGCCGCCGCGCCGGCGCAGTCTATGCCGCGCGCGGCAAGCGCCGCGATAATTCCCGCAAGCACATCTCCGCTGCCGCCCGACGCCAGACCCGGATTACCCGTTATATTAATATATTGCGTAAGTCCCGGCGCTGTTACAATCGTATGAGGTCCTTTAAGCAGCAGCGCCGCTCCGTATTCCTCCGAAAACTCCTTTGAAACCTCTATGCGGTTTTCTTCTATATACGCGACATCAAGACCTGTAAGCCTTGACATCTCCATTGCGTGCGGCGTGAAGATAAGGTCGCACGCGCAGTCTGAGAGCATGGACCTATCCGCCGCGACCGCGTTTATAGCGTCCGCGTCAACTATAACGGGCACGCGGCTGTGGCACAGCACCTCGCGCACCAGCTCCGATACATCCTCCGAACGCCCCAGTCCCGGCCCTATAAGCACCGCGTCTACACCGGCGAGCCGTTCTGTAATCCGATATGCCGCAGACCTGCTTATGTGTCCGTTTCTGTCCTCAAGCGGCAGCGTCATGACCTCCGTGGTCTTTGCCTCCAGCGCGTCGTTTACCGACGCGCAGCAGGCGAGCGTTATAAGCCCCGCGCCCGATTTAAGCGCGGACTGAGCCGCCATATACGCCGCCCCGCTCATCCCCTTTGAACCGGCAATTATGAGCAGCTTGCCGTAATCGCCCTTCTGCGTGTTTGCGCTTCGCGGCTTTATAAGTCCTCTTACAAATTCCGAATTTGTTATGTTTATAGTTAGATTTTGCGATTTTATAACATGCTTCGGTATGGAAATCGGATTAACGACGATTTCACCCATGCAATCCGCGCCCGGATACATGAACATGCCCAGTTTATATGCCGCGAATGTCACAGTCTTATTCGCGTTTATACATACGCCGCATATCTCTCCGCTGTCACTGTTCACACCGCTGGGGATATCGACCGACATAATATATCGCGCATTCTCGTTGATTATCGGTATCACCTCGCGCGCCATGCCGCGCACCGAGCCGGATATGCCCGTGCCCAGTATCGCGTCAATTACAATGTCGTGCGCGCGCACCACATATTCAAGCCCTTCCGTATCGGCGATGGCTTCCATGGGAATATCCATGGCCTTTACTATATCAAAGTTTATTCCCGCGTCGCCGGAAAAATCACTGCCGCCTACGAGGAACAGCTTGACGTCAACTCCGGCATTATAAAGATGCCTCGCAATCGCGAGGCCGTCGCCGCCGTTATTCCCCCTGCCGCAGAATACCGCAACGGATTTTTCCGAAATATCAAAATCCGTTTTCAGCTCATTGACACACGCGAGCGCGGCGTTTTCCATAAGAATAATACCGGGTATCGCGCCAAGCTCTGTCGCGGCGCGGTCAACTCCGCGCATCTGCCGCGCGTAACACGCTTTAAACATAAATAAATCACCGTCCGCAATCAAGCATATTTTTTAACAGCTCTCGGATTGAATTTCCACAGCGCCTCCACCATTTTCTGTGTCGGCTGGAAAAGCACCAGCGTGCGTTTGTCATCGATATTGCAGTCTATAAAATAGGTAAAGCCGGTAGTACTCATAGCGCTGTAGTTTAATATATTCACGCCCTCCGGCGGATTTTTATACACCGAATTGTTCTCCTCGTCGTCAATACGAGCCATAAGCGCCGCTTCCTTAATGTCTATCGTTACGAGGTGCTTTCTGCCCTTTTTGGACATTACCTTGTCTATATCGATCTCACTGTTCGTTACAATATATTCAAACTCGACGTTGCGCGTGTTGAGCAGCAGCTTTATAGCGTACCATTCAAGACCGATAAGCAAAAGCCCCACGCTGAAAACAAGCGAACGGATATCGCCCATACTGTTGCCCTGCATTGCAATCGCTACGAGAAACAGCAGCGCAAGCATCGCAAACGATACGATAACTCCCAGGAAAATAATAATCCCCGCAAATAACCTGTCCTTTGCCGTCTTTTTCTTAGGAACAAGCTGCTCCAAAAAAATGTCGTTCATATAAACACTCTCCTTAGTTATTGATATTCTTTATCTCCTCGTACAAAGCCAAAAGCGCCCTGCTTCGGTGCGACACACTGTTTTTCTCCTCCGGCGCCGCCTCGGCAAAGGATTTGCCGAGCTCGTCGGAAAAAAATACCGGATCATAGCCAAACCCGTTTTCGCCCCTCGGCTCCTTCAGTATGCGTCCGCGCACCTCGCCCTGGGTTACAAGCTCTTTGCCGTCGGGAGAAATAAACGCGATATTGGTTACAAATTTTGCGCCCCTGTCGGTCTTATCCTCCATTTTTCCCAAAAGCTTATTTATCTTATCCTCGTCGCTCGCACCCTCGCCCGCGTACCGCGCGCTCTTTACGCCCGGCTCGCCGCCGAGCGCGTCAACGCAAAGTCCGGAATCATCCGCCAGGACATAATCATCACATAAAAGCGATACCGCCCGCGCCTTAAGCAGCGCGTTTTTTGCAAAGGTATTGCCCGTTTCCTCAACATCTATATCAAGCCCCGCATCGCGCTGTGAAACCACTTCAAAGCCCAGCGGCGAAAAGATTTCCGATATTTCCCTGACCTTATTCGCATTATTAGTTGCCGCAATAATCTTCATATGAATTATCCCCTGACCTGTCCGTTGCCGTAAACAACATATTTTATTGATGTGAGCGCTTCAAGCCCCATGGGTCCGCGCGCGTGCATCTTCTGAGTACTTATACCTATCTCCGCGCCAAATCCGAACTCAAAACCGTCGGTAAACCGCGTTGAAGCGTTTACATATACGGCAGCCGCGTCAACCTCGTTTAAAAACCTCTGCGCGTGCTCGTAGCTGTTTGTAACTATGGCCTCCGAATGTTTCGTGTTATACTTATTTATATGCTCTATGGCCCCGTCCACGCCGTCAACGAGCTTAACGGCAAGGATGTAGTCATTGTACTCGGTGTAGTAATCCTCCTCGGAGGCTGCCGCTATACCGTCGGAGTAAAGCCCGCGCGACGCCTCGTCCGCGCGTATCTCCACGCCCGCGCTCTTAAGAGCTTTGAATATGCGCGGCACAAACTCGTCCGCCGCAGCTCTGTCTATAAGCAGGGTTTCCGCCGCGTTGCACACCGACGGACGCTGTACCTTTGCGTTCATAACAATGCTCTCGGCCATATCAAAATCCGCGCCGCCGTCAACGTATACATGGCAGTTACCCGCCGCCGTTTCGACCACCGGCACGGTCGCGTTTTCCACAACGCTCTTTATAAGTCCCTTGCCGCCGCGCGGGATGAGCATATCCACATAGCCGTTCATGCGCATAAGCTCCGTCGCAGTCTCTCTTGACGTGTCCTCTATAATATTCAGCGCGCCCTCCGGTATTCCCTCGGCGTAAGCCGCCTGCTGCATAATTCGCATTATCGCTGTGTTTGAGCAAATGGCCTCGCTGCCGCCGCGAAGTATGCTCGCGTTCGAGGTCTTAAGACACAGCACCGCCGCGTCAACCGTCACATTCGGACGCGCTTCGTATATTATCGCAATCACGCCCATCGGCACGCGCTTTCTGCCTATCTGCAAGCCGTTGGGTCTTTTCCACATTCCCGTAATCTCGCCTATCGGGTCATTTAACGTGCGCACCTGCATAACGCCCTGCGCAATCCCCTTTATACGTTCCGGCGTAAGCGCGAGCCTGTCGAGCATTGCCTTTCTTGTTCCGCCCGCCTCGGCCCGTTCCAAATCCGCCCTGTTTGCGGCGATAATTTCATCGGTTCGCTCCACCAGCGCCTTGGCTATGGCCTCAAGCGCTCTGTCCTTGGTGGAAGTGTCTATGCTTATAAGCTTTTGCGCCGCGGCCTTCGCAGCCGCGCATTTATCCGATAATTCACTCATATTTTCACTTCCCATGTATATCGTATGATGCTCCATTATATCATACTTTAATTCAAAAAGCAATAGATTACCTTCTATTTTTCAGCCTGACGCGTGTAAAGCATAAGGCGCGCCCGTATTTTGTTATACGTTCCTGTCCTTTAACCCACGCTTCCTGTTGACAAGCCGTTTCGCGGCGTCCTCCTTCACGAGCTCCACTATGACCGCTACCAACGGAATGAAGAAAATAATTCCTATTATGCCGAAAAGCTTCCCGCCTATCATTGCGGCAATCAACGCGTAGAGCGGAGGGAGTCCAACGGATCTCCCGACCACGCGCGGATATATAAATTGATTTTCTATGAATTGCACCGCAATATATACTATCAGACAGCGAACTGCCAGCATGGGATCAATCAATAATACCAAAATCACGCTCACGGCGCATGAGATAAAGGCTCCCACATACGGAATTATAGCGCAGATTGCCGTAAGAACCCCGACAAGGCTGCCGTAAGGTATACGGAAAAGCGTGAACGCCAGAGACATCAATATGCCGAGAATAATAGCCTCGCTGCACTGACCCGCAAGAAAATTCGCGAAGGACCGGCGGAACAGCCGGCAAAAGTTCATAATATTATCCGCGTGCGCGGGCTTCAGATACGCGTATGCCAGACTTCGCGCATGTCGGTACAGCTTTTCCCGTCCGAGCGACATATATATGGAAATGATTATCGCGAATACCGACGTCACAACGATGCTTACAGTGGATGAAAGAGCGTTCGCGGTATTGGTAATGAGAATGTTGGCGCTATCGGAAATATTGCGCATAATCTGTTTCCAATCCCCGCCGTAAAACCATTCCTTCAGCCATTCAACATTTATATCGGCATTTTTCATATATTCCATCAAACGCGGAATGTTTGCCTCGATTTGCGCGTACATGCTCCGACATGAACGCACAAGCTCCGGAATGAGCAGCGTCAAAACCAGAACAATCACAAGCGCGATGCAAATCAATGTGAGAACAAAGCTTATAATGCCAATCACTTTATCGGAAGGCCGTCTTTTGGACTTTTTGAACAAAGACTTTAGTCTCTTTTCAAGCCCCGTCACGGGAACATTGATAAACAGTGCCAATATGCCGCCCACAATAACGGGGAGTATAAGGTCTATGACCTTGCCCGCGGCATAGAGAATGGATGAAAAATTCATCAGCGCGGCGAACAGGGTTACTCCGACGACGGTTACAATTAAAAGTTGTTTCGTTCTATGTTCCATGATGATACTCCTTTTAAACGAGTTTTCTTTTGTTTTTATTCTTCTTTTTTATATAAACAAAATAATACGCGAGAGCGCAAACCGGTATGGCGGCAAAAACGTCGATTATTGAATGTTGTTTCATGAAAACCGTTGATATGGAAATCAAAAACGCGGTAATTCCAAAAACAATCCTCCATACGGGCGTATTAAAATGCTTGCTGTGCCACGCCGAAAACATAACCGCCATAGAACCGATTACGTGAATGGACGGGCACACGTTTGTGTTGGTATCAAACTTATAGAAGTCCGAAATGAACCGCGTAAATATATTATCCCGTTCAAACGTTACCGGCCGAAGCTCCTGGCAACTTGGAAACAGTATGTAAATCAGCATTGCGGCGGAGTATGACACAATAATAAATCGCATCAATTTCCTGAATAACTCCGCGTCGAAAAAGAACGTGTATATGTGGATTCCCACCAGGAACACAAACCAGAATAAGTACGGTATCAAAAAGTATTCACAAAACGGTATCGCGTCGTCTATCGGGCAATGTATCGGATAATAGCCGTCCCTGAGCCACAATCTTTCAACCGTCAGAAACATCAATCCGAAAACCGGCCAGAAAATCAGATATTTCCAATACTCCAACGCCGACTTATCCAGTCTGCCGCGCAGAGAATTTTTATGAACCATACCAACTATTTGCCGCATAAACGGGTCCCTCCTTTATTAAGCTCAGTCTTACAAGCGTCTTTAAGCTCATGATAAATCGGCTCCGCGCCGTTTGGCTGACGGTATTCACGCAGCGCCGTCCTCATTCGGCTCAGCTCGCGTTCAGAAGATATGAGCTGAATACTTTTTTCCGCCAGGCCTTTGGCGGAACCGGCGGTTATCGCCGCGCCCATGCTTATAAAATAGCTCATGTTATATTTCTCGCACCCCGCAACCGCGTCCACAAACATCATGGGCAGCTGCTTTGCCGCCGCCTCGGTCACGCTTATCCCGCCGGGCTTTGTTATGTAGAGATCGGCAGAATCCATATAAAGCGATACATCATCGGTATACCCGACAATATGAATTCGGCTGTTCTTGCTGTATCTGCGCTTAAGCCTGTTGTATAACTGCTTGTTTCTGCCGCAAATAACCGAAACCTCTACCCGTGCCGGCAATTTTTTCGCGATGTGGCGAAGCATCGCCTCCATAGGCCCGCAGCCCATGCTTCCGCACATCATCAATAGATGACTGTTTCTTTTGTCGATTGCCAAACGCGCCTTCGCTTCCGCTATGTCCGTTTTTGCAAAGAAGCTTTGGCGTACGGGTATACCGGCAGCGATAATACGCTGCCTTGGAATTCCACATTCGACATATGTGCCGATAAGACTTTCGTCCGCCACAAAATAGCGCTGCAAGTCAAAAGCCTTCATGCCGGGATAACAGGTGTAATCCGTCGCGACAAACGCCGTGTCCACCGCGAGCGCATGGTTTTTAATCGTATGCGTTAAAATAACGGCGGCGAGAACATGCGTGCAAATCACGGTATCGTATTGCCCGTCGGCAATATATCTGTACATTCGCTCCGCTCCCGTGACTAACATTCTGTAAACGCCGGAATTATGTTTAAAGACGTCCGGATGCTCCTCACTGTACCGATAACCCCATCTAAACAGTCCGGGAAAGCGCTTATACACATAGCTGTGCCCCCATGACATGAACCCGGCAAAACGCTTGGATATAAATTCGAAAGCGTCACGAATTTCGCAGCTTATGCGCCTTTGCTCAAAATATTCTTTTATCGCCTGCGCGCAGGAGTTATGCCCCTGCCCCGTGCTGCAGCTCAAAATAAGTATCTTTTTCATAACGTCCCTCTTTTGCGCATATTTTCCTAAAAATGCGAATAAGCCGCGGTCGGTTATATCGCTGAATAATAATGTAGGGAATATTCCCCAGCATGTTTAAAACGGAAATAACCCAGCCCCAGACGTCCTTTCGGATTAGAACGCATCCGAAGCCGAACACGATAAGCAAACAGTGTATCCACTCCGCGACGCACGTCTCCTGTATCATCAATTCAATCCGCGGCGAGTCCTCGTCACCCGCTAACTTTTTCGGCGGCATAAGCTTAGGAAAAATATCGCTCATATCCGGAAACTTTTCCTTCCACCTGCGAACGCCCAGCGCGTTGTAAAACTCTCCCCGATTTTCCCATCGAAACGGACGGTAAGGGAAACAAAAGCCCTTAAACAGCCGTTTCGGCACAATGCGGCCGAGCAAAAATCCGCTCAATCCAATTATCATAATATATATAATACATTTCATCAAATCGCGCATAATCTCACCCTTGGTTATTCCGTCACGCCCGCACACACCGAGTTTTTACCCATTTCCTCTTTCGTGAAAATAAATTACCTCCAAAGAAGCAACCCTTCCACGCCCATCCATCCTTACTTACTTTAAAACAGATAATTGTATAACATTGATGTATCCTATATTCGCAGCTAACAATATATAGTGTCCGAAACGGGATAATTACAGTATAGTCCGAAATTAGATACTTGTCAATATCCGAATTAAAAAAATCAAAAAATCCATAATTTCATCGCGTAAAAAACCGTGCCAAAATATAACACGGCTATTGAAAAGTTTGAAAATTTATGATAGAATAGGTGTATATACACGAAGGAGCTGACTGTTATGGATATACTCACATGTGTCTTTTCAGCGCTGACACTTTTCGCGGTGCTTATACTGATTTTCCGGCGCGGCAGCGGCGCTGACGCGGACGCTGCCCGTCGGGCGCAGTCGGCTGCGGAAATGCTCAGTTCCACACAGAAGCAGATAGGCTCGATGCAGGCTGAAAACCTCGGACGCATGGAACGAACGCTTAACGAGATGAACGCCTCGCTTGACCGCCGTCTT
>CANRAG010000060.1 GCA_947628515.1 uncultured Clostridia bacterium
CTTCACGCTCTCATTCGGCGCTATTGTGCAGCTGTCAAGCTCAACGCGCCCCTTAGCGTAGATCATATCCGGGATATTAAACGACATACCGTTCTTCGGAATATCAAAATCCGGCAGACGCTCCGCGCCCGGTATTACGGTTCTCAGAGCATTGTCCTCCCTGAACCATATGGGTATCGGCTCCCGCTCCGTCTCCCCGTCGGTGTATTCCGTAAATACCCCGTAAGCTTTGAGCACGGACGGAACGAGCTCATATACCTTTTGAGTCAGCTCCGTGCACGATTTCGGTCTGTACGGATACGAAAGATCCACCGCGATCGACTCTATCCTGTCGCCTATATAATCCGCCCAGTCCTTCGGCACAAAATCGCTTCCGTTCATAATTCCCATTATCGAGCCTATTGTCGCGCCCGTGCAATCAGTGTCGTCGCCGCAGTCTATCGCGTAAATCATCGACTTTTTATAGTCGCCTTCGCCATAGAGCAGTCCGAGTATCACAAACGCGACATTTGCCGGTGCCTGAAACCATCCGAGGTCGCTGTTGCTTTCCACTATCGCCTCGCGCGCCGAAGCAAAGTCCATGCCGCGGTCGTACAGCTCAACAGCCAATCTCACGCTTTGCGCCATCCTTGAGTCTTCGGGGATATACGAAAGTCCCGTATCGATGAGCTTTCGTATATCATTTTCAAAAAACGCCGCGCTCTCGACAGCCGCCACGAACATCGCCGCGTATGTACCCTCGCCCATGCCGTGGTCAACACACGCGTCGTTATACGCGTATCTCACCGCCAATTCGGGGAAACCCGGGAAAAGACACGCCCATATCTCCGTGCGTATCCACGCGCCGTTCGAATTTCTCCACAGCTCGTTTTTATACTCTCCCGAATACGGCGGCAAAAGCCCGAGACGCATATTCGCCTTGCAAATTCCATACTCGTTCCAATGCGGCGTTATATAGCTGAGCCAGTATTCTCCCAACATCTGCGGGGTAATGCCTCGTATACCGCGCTCCTCTACCGCGCACAGCCATATCAGCTGCAAATCCAAATCATCGTTCGGCAGAGGCTCGCCCTTGGGCGTGGCGAACCCGGAAATGTCCTGCATCTCGATCCTTCCCTCATAGGGTGCGCCCATTGTCCCGCCTATGTTCTTGCCCGTCCAGCAAGCGTGGACCTTGTCCAGATACTCCGCTCTGTTTATCTTCACGCTCCTATACTCCTTTCATTTTTTTGCACTTATACATAACGCTGCCACGTCTGTTATCTGTATACTATTAATTCCGTCGGCGTACTCGCTCTCGTGCTCATGATGACAGTGTCGCCCTCGCGTATATCGCCCGATGTTCCTATATAAATCGGATCGGACTTGGACGTTTTGTTCAAATCCACGACATAGATCGCCGTCGGTGTAAGATCGAATATCTCATTATACGCTGTGCCGGTCCTGCCGGTGTAGCCTACAACTACCGAGGTCTCGGACTTCTTCCTGACCTCACCGATAAAGCAGCGCATCAGGGAGTCGAAGCTCGTGGTGCCCACGGTCACGGGACACCATACGCTTGACGTCACAAGATATCCCGCCGTGCCGTCCGCCGAATAGATCATCTCGATATTCGTGGTCACTCCCGCGCTGTTCTGCCTTGTCCTTATTATGTCGCCTCTTGTCAGCTTATGAGTTCCGACCTTTATCATATCCGCGCGTTTGAGCGTTCTCGTCGCGCGCGCTCCGTTGTACCAGCCTATGAGCTCATATGTAATCTCATCGTCCGCGCCGACTGTTTCCAGCGCTTTTTCCACAACGAACAGCCGTGGCGATTCGTTTATGACCATGTCCTCGTCGCTGAGCACCGCCGCCTCGGCTACAAGAGAGTTTGTGTCGGTAGTATAGAGCGCCGCGTCGCATTGTCTGTTTGAGGCGAGCGCGCTCATTTTTATTACCGAATAATCCGAATCGTCCGCGTTTTCCGGATTAGACGGGAGCTGGAATATTACGGTGTTGCTTGTAAGCCGTGCCTCGCCCGAAACGTACTCCTCCTGAGGAATATTCGTTATCGACGCGTTCCAGCCTCTCGACTTAAAGGTGTTCACGTTCGGCTTCCACTGCATCGGACCGTTTGCGCGTCTTAAAAGCGCGTTATTCGTGTCCGTTACGGTGTACGAAAAATCCGACATCGGCTGATCTTGCGCAAGGTCTATCATGCCTATATCGTCCTTTTTCATCCGATACCTTATAAGCTGGGGTTTTGCGAGAACATCTGCGGCATAAGCCGGATTTGCTGCCTGCGCGGAGTCAATCTTCAAATCGGACGCGCAGCGTATATGCTCTATGCTGCCGTCCGACGTTAAAAGCTTCAGCGTTACAGTCTCGTCTCCGTCGTCTATATACGCCCTCATCATATATCCGAAGCTCCACGTCCCGGTCTTGTCAAATATCGCCGCGGCGATATTGCCCTTAAAATCCACCGGGAATGACCCTGCCGCGCCCACGCTGAGAGTGCCTATTTTTATATACATGTTATATACCGTATAGTATTGTGTGCCGTCAATCGTGAGCTTCCGCGTTTCTCCGTCATTGCCTATGTACTCTATTTCGCCGGTTACCGACGACTCGGAACAATACATCCTGAGATAATCCCCGTCCGAAATCTCGGCGGTGATCACAGAGCCGGCGGCTATGTCCTTAAGCTCTATGCGCTTTCCGTCTGAATTAAACAATCCGACATATCCGTATTTATTAACATCTATCGCGTACCTGTTTCCGTTCTTATCGTTATTCTGACCGTAAATGATACCCTTTGACCTGTCCACCGTTTCGACTATAACCGTGTCATAATCGCTTATCATCACCACGTCGTACTTTCTGTCGCCGTCATTATCAACAAGCCTTATAACGCCGTAATCCGGTACGAATACGTCGTTTGCCGTCTTTGCGACGCCGTTTATAATAATATCCGCCGCGCCGCTCACATCAGCCCTTTTCTCTTTCGCGCCTTCCCAGTATTTTATCATTCTGTTCTCATAGCTTATAATGTCCCTGCTCTCAATATCAAAAGCGCTGTTCGTTTTCTTCGGTACAAGAGCCACAATACTGCCCTCGGTGCCGTCTTTCATTACGATATAGTACGACACCTCGTACCCAAGCAGGCGCTCGGAGTCTACGGCGGTATTTACATAGGTTTCTCCGTCTATCTTAATATATCCCGCCGCCGCGCCGCTGCCGGTAAAGGATATTCCCTCCACGCCCGTCACGACGCCCTTGCGCTCGTATATATCAAAATAATCGTTGAGGAAGATGTCGCCGGTTTTAAAGGACATACTCCCTACCGCGACTTCGTCCACCTCCATAACCCTGGTGTCGAGCAAATTGTCAAACATCTTAACCGCCATTTTTCCGGTAACGGGCGTGTCGTACGCGCCGGACACTCCATCGCTTAAGCCCGACCTTGCCGCGGTCCGTATAACCGCCTCCGGATAATCGCCGTTTGCTCTTATATACGCATCATAGCCGAGAAGCCTAAGCAGCATATTATACGCCGAGGCGAGCTCTATCGGCTCATTGGGTCTGAATGTTCCGTCATCATAACCGAATATAATATTGCGGTCATATAAATATTCAAGATCGTCCGACAGCCAGTCCCATTGCTCCACATCGGCAAATACCTGTCTTGTGGCGGAAGGAACGGCGTCCGTTCCGTTCCATGTCATAATATCCGTTACCAAAACACAGTATTCTCCGCGCGTTAACACCCGGTCCGATTTGGCAAGGGAGCTGTCTGCCAATCCGAGCTGCACAGCCGGACTGTCATATTCCTCCGCGGCGCTCGCGGCTATGCCGGAGATTGGCAGGGCGATAACAAAGCTGAATATAGCGGAACATAAAATTGTTTTTAAATATCTTTTCATTTTAATCTCCTGTTTTTTCAAGGCTCTTATATATTGCCACCGCTGCCTCGGCTCTTGTAAGCTCCGCCTTGGGCTCAAAGAAATTTCGGTTTCTTCCGTTTATTACGCCCAGTCCCTTCAGGTAGTTCACCGCGTCGAGCGCCCAATCCGAAACGTCTTCGACGTCGTCAAACGCGGTCGTCGCGCCCGGCGCGGGCTTATCGTTGTGCCTGTCAAACATCCTGTATACCATAGCCGCCATTTCCTCGCGGTTTACGATGCTGTCGCCGTTAAATCGCCTTTGGTCGTCGCCCTCCGCGATACCGGCTCTATAAGCCGCCGCCGCATATGTATAATACCACATATCCGATGTGACATCAACAAAGACATCGTCCTCAACAGGCTTTAAATCCTCCATACACACGAGTATTTTCATAAACTCGGCGCGCGTAATGCCGCGGTTTGGCTCAAAGCTTTTATCGCTTGTTCCGTTTATAATACCCCGCTTGTAGAGCGCTTCGACCGCCTCTATCGCCCACGGCGCCTCCGACATATCCTCAAATATCGGTTTTCCCGAAAGCGCCGCGCCCGAATTTACATCGGTCTGCGCGTTCTCGATTGCGGTATCGGGCTTTGGCGTGGCATTCTCGGTGGATACCGCGACTGTCATTCCGCCGCCTCTGCCGCCACCGCCGCCTCCGCCGCCACCACCGCCTCCGCCGGTGGTAGGTTTGGAGTTTTCAGCCTTTTTACGGTCCGCTACCGCTTTTAAAAACACGTTTTCAATCTCGGAATAACTGCTATACTGCCTGTCCGCAAGCGCCTTATCCACGCTGCTTCTATCCTTTAAAACGTTGTATTCCGACATGTCAATTGAAATATATCCCGCTTCGATATATGTTTTGATAAGCGAATTGACATTCTGCCATATTCCGTACCTTAACGCCTCCGTCAGGGTGTAGAGCACGAAATCATCGCCCAGCTTCTCTCTTTGCGTGCAGCCTGTCGCCGCGAGCCGCTCATATACCTTTTCCCTTACGCTCTCGTCCAGAGTGTCGATGACCGATACTTTTTCGCTGTTCACGGGAATTTTATCCTTCGCAAACACCCATGAATACAGACTGTTTCCCAAAAGCTCCGAAACGGTCTCCGCCTTCCTGTTCTCCGCCAGCTTTTCAAGAGCGACAGCGGCGTAGAACGCCTTTATAGCGTCGCCCGCGGATGAGAGCGACTTGTTTGCCGGATCGTTTCCGAGAATAACAAAAACCCCGTCTTTGTTTTCCAGCGTTTCGTATACCGTAAGGTCCAGACTCAGTGTCTCGGCGTTGTCGGGCTTGCCGTTTTCGTTGGCGTCATCGCCTATATAGCTCGCCTTCAGAGCGGCGGAGGACGGCGAAGTTTTCGCACATTCATCCGCTATTTTGTTTACAAGCGCGGCGAGCACGGCGGAGTCCACCACGCTGTACTGGGCGTTTGCGCTCCCGTCATTATATTGCGCCGTTACGGTCATGAGCCCCGTTCCGGCGTTGTCACTCTTATGCAGATATTTAAAATCCGCCCTTCCGCTCTCGTCCGCGTAAACCTGAGCGATATATACAACGTCTTCTCTTTCGTTTTTTACTAAAATTGTCACGGGACGGTATTTCGTGCCTTCGCCTATTTCCACCGTGCCCGAAACGACGTTCGTTTCGGGATCGCGGCTGATGACAAGCCCCACCGCCGCGCTCGCGCATGTGTTAACGCCAAGCATACATATAACCGCCGCCGCTGTGATTTTTTTGCATATCTGTTTCCTGTTCAATGTTTCACCCGCCTTCCGCAGTTGATATTATTCCCCATTTGTTTCCACTCATATTTCTGAATTCTTTGAAAATTATTGCTTAGTGGCAAATGCCGCTCATTGCAAGGTACGTGCACAATCAGAGGGAGAGAAGGTTGGGAGGCATAAACCGCTATGCCGTTTGGCACATACCCTGTAATCAAAGGGCTGTCTCCCCGCAGGGATCTCTCTTTGGAGAGACAGCTTTGCTTAAGGGGGATCAGAATGTGAATTTTATGTTACTGGGCACCTGTGCGAGATTATTGTAATCTATTCCCGCTACTGTCGTACCATGCTCTTCCGCCCAATCGCTCAGCGATTTCGCCGCGCTTTCGGTAACGATCTTCTCCTTCGAAAAAAGCTTATATTCCATTTTGGGATTTATGTATTTTTTCATGATAACATTCCTCCTACTCAACTTCCTTAACATCAAAATCCGCTACGCCTAATTTTATCTCGCTTACAGTCTCGGGTATACCGGTAAGCTGTACCGCCAGGTTAGCGCTGCCATCACCGGTTAGCTCCGTTAGATTATCGACATATTTATAGGTTTTTCCCTTATCATCCGTGATTCCGAACACCAACTTGCTCGCATCTTTAAGCGTCAGACCCGTCGCGGTAAACTCAGCCGTGTCGCTGCCCGGCTCATAAGTTCCGCCGAACGACTCAAACTGATCCTGTACTTCCGGCACCTCTACCGGCGTGAATTTAAGATAGTCGAGGTGTATAAGATACCTGCCGTTTTTGTCCGGTTTATCCAATTCTACTCTTATTTTATTCAATCCTTGTTTCAGCTTCACGGTCTGATTTGCGGTCATTATATCATAAACATCTGCTTTGTGAACGGATGTGACGTCCTCACCGACGGATATCGTGGTATCACCAATGACAACATTAAAATCGCCGCACCAACTTTTCAAACCGGTAGTCTTATCCGTGTTGCTGCCCGTAATTTCCAGATTGAAATCACCTTCCGTGGCAGAGGGTACGATATATTCGAGATATCCCCCCGCATTATTAAAAGCATTAAATTGATACATCGTTTGGTTTGAAGCGAGTTTTGCTGCCGCCGAATTTGTAGTATTACTATCTGTAGGGATCAATTTTGCTATGCCGTTTGAGCTCGGTACGTTTCCCGCGATCAAATCCTCCGCTTCCACCTGTATTGTTTCGGAAGTAGTTGCGGTATCATTGTAGGTGAACTGGAAATAATCAAGGTAGAATACATAGTCTTTACCGCCGTTGTATCTACCGCCTTCTATCGTAAACTTTATCGTATTTTCCCCCGCTTCAAGATATACCGGGACATTGTATTTACCGTAATCTGATTGGGTGCCGCTGAGCTGTGTATACGCAGTCATCGCGCTGTTATTAGGCGTATCGCCCGCAAACATGATTTCATCGTCGTTTACGGTCACGGAAAACGGACTCAGATATACTTTAGAACCATCTTTCAGATAATTTGCCGCATACTCCAAATCATATATACCCGCCTTTTCAACGTTGAATTTGTAAGATGCATACGGTTTATCTGTTTCGCTAAATGCTACACTGCCGGAAGAAATATTTAGCCCATTATTCGAACCCGGAGCCCATTTATTCGGAGTAACGTTAGTGGAATGAATCGTCCAATTTTTATCCGACTCATAGTCCTTGCCCTCAACCCTGATGATCGTGTCCTCTGCATACACCGGAACCGTCAGCATTGTTGCCGCCAGCGCGGCGACAGACAACGCGCATAAAATTTGTTTTTTCATTTTTTTCTTCACTCTCCTTATTTTATTTTTTTGATAATATTAAAATCTATATATATTATAAGATTTACATGTTTTATTGCAGCCTCGTCATCAGCCGATACGGCGGCCGGTCACTCCGTAGCGGGAGTGATCGCTTCATTGAGCGGCTTGTTGCCGTTCATGTTCCATACATATGCCCTTGTGTCCGATGTGGCATTCTCCAAAGCGTCGGTCTTCACTGTTTCCGTTACGTTGCTCCCAATCGTTTTTTGCGTCAGCTTTACGGACGCGAGCGTCTTATCCGCGTTATACGATACGCTTATCACCGCCACCGTCACGGGTGCGTCGCCGTCATTTGTAATTGACGCGGAAGCAACTCCGAAGCTGTCTACTATAAAGTCCGAAACCTCTATTTTCTCAACCGGCGGCGTCGTCGGGATTATCTCCTGCGCGGGCGTGAATTTAAGATAGTCGAGGTGTATAAGATACCTGCCGGTGTTGTCCGGTTCATCCAATTCTACTTTTATTTTATTCAATCCTTGTTTCAGCTTCACGGTCTGATTTGCGGTCATTATATCATAAACATCCGCTTTGGGATCGGGCGTGACATCTTCACCAACGGATATCGTGGTATCATCATTAATGACAACATTAAAATCGCCGCACCAGCTCTTCAAACCGGTAGTCTCATCCGTGTTGCTGCCCGTGATTTCCAGTTTAAAATCACCTTCCGTGGCAGAGGGTACGATATATTCGAGATATCCGCCGGTGTTATTACCATTGTTAAATTGATACATAGTTTGGTTTGAGGCGAGTTCCGCCGCCTCCTTATATGCAGTATTACCATCATCAACGGTCATTTTTGCTATGCCGCTTGTACCCGACACGTTTCCGGCGATCAGATCCTCCGCCTCCACCTGTATCGTGTCGGACACGGTTGCATCCTCATCGTAGGTCAGCTCAAAATAATCGAGATAGAACTCATAACCGTTACCGCCCTTGTATCTCTTATCTTCAACCGTAAACGTTATCTTATTTTCTCCTTGATCGAGATACACCGGAAGCTTGTAAGTACCAAACAGAGCCGCGCCTTTTGTCGGCGCCTTATAAGAAATCATTTCGGGATTGTTCGGAGTATCGCCGCCAAAGGAAATCTTATAATCGTTTAACGTCACCGAAAACGGGCTTAAATACATGTAATCATTTGCCTCGTCTTTCAGATAATTCACGACATACTCCAAATCGTATATGCCCGCCTCGTCAACATCGAAGGTGTAGGTCGCGGAAGGCTTATGTTCGGCGCTGTATGTATCGCCGCTTTTGCTGTTTAAAACCATACCGGTATGCGCGGGGTCGCCCAACTTGTCGCTCTTGCCGACCTGACCGTCATCGGGGGTGTTAAACGTCCACTTGCCTTGATCCGTTGTGTCGTAGTTCTCGCCCTCGACTCTGATAACACCGTCGTCCTCGGGCGGCGGCGTCGGGATTATCTCGGACGCGGGCGTGAATTTCAGGTAGTCGAGATCTATAACGTGATTACCGTTTTCCGCCGCTTTGTCCAAAAGCACCTTTACCTTGTTTAAGCCCTTTTTGAGCGTTACAAGATTATTTGAATGCATCTTATCATAGAAAATACCCTCGTTATCGAATTGGTAGAAATCGCTGGAATCGCTCGTAACTCCGCTTGATTGTCCGTCCTCGGAACCAACGGATATTTTACCGTCCTCGTCGCCGTTTATGACAACCGAATAGTTCCCCATATAACCCTTGATTCCCGGTTGGCTGTCCGTGTTGCTGCCCGCAAGCTCAAGTCGAAATTCACCTTCCGCGGGAGACGCTATGGCATACTCCAGATATCCGTCGCTTTTGCCCATCCCCGCGGTAAACCGATAGTACGTTTGATCCGTGGCTTCGCTATATTCTAATTTCTTAATATTTCCCACCGGTACGTTTCCCGCGATCAATTCCTCCGACTCCACCTGTATTATGGCGGAATTCGTTGCTTCCTCATTGTAGGTGAACCGGAAATAATCGAGATAGAATACGTAATCTTCAAATTTACCGTTGTATCTGCTGCCTTCTACCGTAAACTTTATCGTATTTTCCCCCGCTTCAAGATATACCGGGACATTATATTTACCGTAGTCGCTTCGGTCGCCGCTGAGCTGTGTATACGCAGTCATTGCGCTGTTGTTTGGCGTATCATCCGCAAAAGTGATCTTATCTTTGTCGTTTAACGTCACCGAAAATGGGCTAAGCCACATTTTATCATTCTTCTCGTCTTTCAGATAATTTGCCACATACTCCAAATCGTATATACCCGTCTTTTCAATGTTGAAGCTATAAGATACATACGGTTTATTGCTTTCGTCAAATTCTGTCATTTTTTTGTTTAGGTTTAATCCTCCGCCCGGAGCAGCTGTGTTCGTAATATCGGGTTCGGCTTTCCATTTTCCGTCTTCCTTATTGTAGCTTTCGCCCTCAACCCTTATCGTATCGCCGTCCGCAGGCGGCGGGTCTTCGGAATACGCCGGTACCGTCAGCATCGTTGCCGACAACGCCGCGACGGACAGCACGCAGATAAATCGTTTTTTCGTCGTTTTCACGTTCTTCACTCTCCTTATTTCATTAGATAATATTAGAATGTTATATTAATTATATAATTTTCATATTTTTTTGTAAACGCTCGATTTTTACTTTAAACGGGTATATTTTTGTGTTAATTGTAAAAAATCATCAAAATAATAGGTGTTCGATCGTAAAAAAATAGGAACTGTGACTAATCAAATCTTAAGTTATGCGTCAATTATCTTTATGTTTAATTTAAATTCGGTCCCCGTTACGATATAATCGACTATCCACGCGCTCCGATTTTTGCCGTCGGATCCCGGATATATCTCCTCGCGGATTTCGGGAGCCGTATCACATTCAAGGACAGCGTTGGCTATTTTTATCGTATTGCCGCAGACCTCCGGCTCCTCGCGCATTATGAACCGCTCGCGGATCTCAGTGATCTCGCCCTTAAACGTGTCGGTCACGGTTATATCGGTATCGGACGATACGATGTCGCGCACAAGGCTTTTGAGCCCGTCTATGTCATACGCCGCCGCAAGCTCCGTTTTGAATCTGCTCTCGTCCGCTTCCAGGATCACGGCGTGAGCGTCCTTGCCCGGTATTTGATACCGCCCGTTTATAATGGGTACGCTGTGTCCCTGAGAGCCGCATACGAATATGTTGTAGCGTCCGCCGTCCCAGTCGAAATACTCGCGCGTGTATTCGCCGCTGCCCAGGTCGGCTAAGACCTGTTTCCTGTAATTATCTATATAGAAGCTGCCGAGGTCGTTATGGTTGTGCGCCTCCTCGTTGTGTCCGCCCTTTGCGCAGAGTATGTATGCGGGCGTCTTTTTGATATACCAGCCCGCGTCGGGATAGATATCGGTTTTGTATACCGCCTTTTCTCCCTCCGCCGCTTTTTCCGCGTACGCCGCTGTCCATACCGCGTTTCTTATGAACTGCGCCCAGCGGTATCTGCCCACATCGGCGTAGCTGCCGCATACTCCGCACGCCGGTATCTCGTCGTAGAGCGCCGCGAGGTATGATTCATACCCGATGCATTTATGAGCCCGCTCGGAGCAGTCGGAGAACGATATAGGCGTTCCCTCTCTTATGAGACCGTCGTTTACAAACCTCGCTATGCTCCTGACCCTGTCCTCCGCGAAACGGTCTATGCGCCCGTTCGTGTATTCCTTCACGAGGTCGGCGTAGAACATGAAGTACCCGAACCCGTATGTCCAGTAGCTGTAGCCCTCCATGCATACCCCCTCCGCAGAGAAGCCGCGCAGGAAGTTTTTCATTATGTTCTCGGTCTTGTCTATCGCCTTTCGCGCCTCGTCCGGGCTGCCCTCATACATGCAGACCGCCGCGCAGCTTCCCGAGCAGACCGCCGACCAGTTTATCTCGCAATAGTACCAGCCGAATTTCAGCTCGTCGTCAAGATACGGGTCGATCACCCGCTCTCTTACCTCCTTCTCTATCCTTCCCTTTATCCGCTCCGAAAGTACGTCCGACAAAAGATGCTTTATCTCCGCCAGCGCGCTCCCGGTCTCGGACGCGAAAAGGTCTAAAAAGCGCCTGTAGTCGCGGCAATCCTCCGGCAGATGCGCGGGCAGTACCCACGTGGTCTCCTCGCATATCGTCCAGATAACATCCTCCAAAAGCGGCAGATACGCCATGTCGCGGTATATGAACACCATAAGCGCGTAGCTTGCAAGTCTCGCGCGGCGGTCGAAGTATTTGTCCTCAAACTCCGTCCTGTTTCCGTCGCGGTAATACCTTGTGTATTCGGTCAGAGTATACGAGGCGATATTGGTCTTCGAGAGCCGCTCCGACGTTTTTCGAAGCTCCCTAAGCCACCCTTGAAGCCGCGGCGTGTCCTTTATTTTATCCCGTACCTCAAACGCTTTTTTAAACATTTATAAATCCTCCTATATCATACGTCTGTTTTCTTATATATCGCTCTGCCCGTCGGCGTGTAGCCGACTATCAAAAGCTCGTGCGGCCCGTCGGTTACATTCGTGATGTTCAGGCTTATTTTCCCGCCGTTTTGAGTGTATTCCGTCTCCGCTCCGTCATAGAGCACTCTCACACCGTCAACGCCCTGCGGTATAGTCGCCGTGAACGTCACATCTCCCGCGTCCCGGCTTGCGGAAGCGTCCGCAAACTCCGGAAGCGGCGTCTTTTCGTCTGCCCGCTTCGTCTTGAAGAATTTTACATTCTTAACGGTGTAGCTCATCTGCGCCTGTGTCGTTATCATTCCGACCGAAACATGCCTGAAATCACTGATATTGCTCATGTCCGCCAATGTCACGGACCAGTTTGTGAACTGACGAAGCTGTTCCCATGTGACGGAATAATCGTTCCAGCCCTTCTTTATCGGAATACTTCCCTGCGGTATGGCAAACTTGCTTTCATTGCCGCCCGGCTTCCATATCTGGACGCTGTAGCAATTGTTCGCGGTGTTTGCCACCTCCCTGTCGCAGTAAACGGAGAAGCTTATCCCGTCATAATCAGCCAATGACTGCGTGTATAAATAAACGTATGGATAGATATATACCTGTCCGCCGGATGATGAGGATATGTCAAACCTCACTCCGTCGTCCGTCGCGCTCTTGTTTGCGATAAGCCCCGGCGTTTTTGTCTCTGTCATCCAGCGTGAAACGCTTTCCGTGCCGCTAAACGGCGTTTCGGTCACCGCGCCATCGCCTCGGTCAAACCGCACCAGAGCCGTGTACGCGCTGATCTCCCCCGCGCTCTCGCCCGAAGCGGCGAATTCGCCCGTTAGCCTGACGTCATACGAAGCTCCGAACGCTGTCCTGTCATTGCTTGTAAGCGTAAGCGTTACGGTTCCCACTCCGTTTGCCGGGATCGTCATCTCGCTCTGTGAGAGCGCCGCGTCAAAGGCGCCGTCCTCCGGTATCGCCCTGAGCGTGCCGCTCATGTCCTTGCCGGCGAAATTGTACACCGAAACGGTGATACTGTTTGCCTCCGACGTCGAAAGAGAATATCCCCTCTCCCTGTCCGCCGCGTCGTCCCGAACCGGAAATTCCGTCAGAACCACAAGCTTTTCGGCGTCCGTAAGCCCCGTCTTTTGCGGCTCTCTGTACTCCCTCGGCGCAGGATAGTAATTGGACACGCTGTTTTTGTCGAACACAATATATATCGGATCAGCCGAAAGAGTTATGTTTATATTTCCTCCCGAGGGCCGCGCACTGCTGCGCCGTCCCATGAGATCGTATCTCTCGATCGCTTCGCCCGAAGGGATAGAGGCTGTCGCGCCGCTGTCGGACCACAGCACCTCTATTACGTCCTCACCCTTTTGCATGGCATAGCCCTTCGCGCCCGACGGGAGCGAATGTACCTCGCCGAGATACGAGGCGCCCTCCAGGAGCTTGCTCATGACCGCCTGCGCCGCGTATGACGGGCGCGGCTCGTCATTCTGGTCAAATATTCCGAAATCCGCCATACCCGAGTCCGCTCCCTCCAAAAACGGCATACCGAGGAATAGGAACTGCTTGTCAACGCCGTTTGCCGTCTCCTCCAAAAACGCGCGCGCAATATACCGCGCCTGCTGTCTTTCCTCCGCCTCGGTCATGCTGCCCGCCGAGAGCCTGAGTCTGAGTCCCGACTCCGTGACCCATACGGGCTTATCGTCGGCGTTGTACAGGCTGCTCGCCAGCTTATGCGACTCTATCATGCTTGTTTGCGGCGTGAGAGAACCCGATGTGACGCTGTATGTCTTGTGCGTATGGTAATTGTAAATGTCGGCGTATTTCATCACGTCGTTCTGGAACATAAGATTGATATACTGCACCTGCGCCTCCGACGACGACAGCGATGAGCTCAGTCCGCCGAAGGTCACGAACGGCTTCCGCTTCGAATTTGCCGCCGCTATAGCCGCGGCTTTGAACATCGCCGCGTACCAATCCGCGCTCTCGCGCGCGAACACCGTCGCGTCCTGCTCGTTCCAAATCTCCCAGACGTCCACGTATTCGCCCGCGTCGTCCTTTATCGCGCCCGACACGTAGTCATACACATCGCGCGGACTCTTAGGCAGGCTGTTTAGCGCGCTCGTCCTCCGCGCCCAGTCCGGCGCTTCGGCGAAGGTATTTATAATGTTAAGACCCGCGTTCTTTATCTGCTCGCTCGACCCGCGCAGCGTCGTGAAATTATAGCTCGCGCCCGCCGAATTTTTCGCTTCGCGCCAAAGCATTCGCTCGCGCACCCAGCCCGCGCCCGAAAGCGCCGCGCTGCGCGCGTAGGCGCGCTGTCTGTTGAAATAGTCCCCGACCCTGAACTCTGTTTTGCCCCACGACGCCTCTATCGACTGCTGCTGAGCGCTCACAAGATCTATCGCAAACGGATTATACGCCGCGCCGTCACGCTCCGACGCGCTCGGCACAACGGCGAGACTGTGCGTCTCGCTTTTTCCGCCGCGGCTGACCGTGAGTTCATACCAGCCGGTGGAAAGCTCTTTTTCGATACCCGCAAACGGCGCGCCCGCCGTAAACGTCACCTCGCCGTCCGTTTTTCCGCCGAAATAGTCCGTCAAGGTATAGCTAAACGTCTCATCCTCAGACGGGGGAGCGTCGGGGATTATCTTAAACCGTATTTTTTCGTTTTCCTCAAATATATTCAAAGGCGCACCGTCAGCCCGAACGCAAAAGCTTTCGCTCCCTGCCGTGACGGGCGCAAATTCCATATAGTCGATATAAAATGTGCAGCCGCCGCTGAGCCAGTTTTTGCGGTCAACCGATACCGTGACCGTGTTCCTGCCTTTACCCAGCGCGTAAATTCCGAACGAATATTCGGAAAAGATACCGTTATAGTTGTTGTTTTCCACGGGCAGCTTCGAGCGCGTCTCCTCCGCCTCCGAGCACGCGACATCGGCGGCGCCGTTTACCGAAACGGTATAGCCCGCGCTGTAGCCGCTCCAAAGATTGCTCGTGACCGCTTTAAGCTCATAC
>CANRAG010000061.1 GCA_947628515.1 uncultured Clostridia bacterium
TTTATCTGCCTGCTGTCACTGTCAACCTTTGGCAGCTCCAGAAAATCAAATCTGCATTTGTCGGTAAGCAGCTCGCCGCGGCTCGTTTCCTTCAGCATAAATACAGAATGACATGCCTCGCAGTCAAACATATTATAATCGAGAATATTTATGGATATTGTCTGCTTTAAATCCTTATACGACTGCCCCTCCTGCAAATCCTTTGCGTACAGCTTCGACCAGTAGAACAGTACCCGCTCGCGGAAATCGCTTAGCTTTCTGACCTGCATTTCGACATTGATTTTTCTGTCTCTCAGCTCCATTGCTATATCAAGTCTCGAATATTTCTGTTCGACCGACTCCGGCAGCATCTCGCTGTTAACAACATGAAGATCCTTTATATCGTCATTTTCAATATCGAGCACCGACGCGATAAAATCCGTAAGAATATCCTTGTTGTCCACCGCGCTGAATAACATCTTAAATACAACATCGGTCTTGGGTGATAACAGTTCCATAATACATATCCTCCTTAGAACTTTACAACTATATTATACCTTATCGGCCGCATTTAGTCAATATCTTTTTAGTGAATACGTGCGGTTTTGAACAAGGAAACGAAAATTCAGATAACCGGCAATGCATTTACACATGCGAAAACGTGGGTGCCGAAGAAAATTATTCTTGCTATTTCGCGCGGTTTATGGTATACTTATAATAAATAAATGAGATTAAGGAGACGGGCGATGGTACAAATCGGTAATGACTGGGACGGGCTCTTGGCGGAGGAGTTTGAGAAGGATTATTATAAACGGCTGCACGCGTTTCTGTCGCAGGAGTACAGGACGCATGTAATACATCCGGATATGTATGATATATACAACGCGCTCAAATGGACGTCATATGCCGATACAAAGGTGGTAATATTCGGTCAGGATCCGTACCATGAGCCGGGACAGGCGCACGGGCTTGCGTTCTCGGTAAAGCCGGGCGTTAAAATTCCGCCGTCGCTTGTTAATATCTATAAAGAGCTTCACGAGGAGCTCGGCTGCTATATACCCGATAACGGCTGCTTGGAAAAATGGGCGAGACAGGGCGTAATGCTTCTGAACTCGTCCCTTACGGTTCGTGACGGAGCAGCGAACTCACACCGCAACAAGGGTTGGGAGATATTTACTAACCGCATTACGGAGCTTTTAAACGAGCGTGAAGCTCCGGTTATATTCATGCTCTGGGGCAATAACGCGAAGGAGAAGATAAATCTTATAACAAACGAGCGCCATGTTATTTTAACAGCCGCGCACCCGAGTCCGCTTTCCGCGTCGCGCGGATTTTTCGGCTGCGGTCATTTCAAAATGGCAAATAAAATTCTGGAACGCTCCGGCAGCGGCGCCATCGACTGGCAGATAGAGAATATATCAAATGGCTGACTATGTTTTCGGTATAACGGGCGGCACAGGATCGGGCAAGTCCACGGTAAGCGAGCTGTTCCGCAAAAACGGCGTGTATGTGGCGGACGCGGACGCTGCGGCAAGACGCGTTACACAGCGCGGCACGGAATGTCTTTTAAAGCTTTGCGAAGCGTTCGGGGAAGGGATAATAAATCCGGACGGAACGCTTGCGAGAAGGAAGCTTGCGGAAATTGTGTTCTCTGATGCAAATAAGCTGAATTTATTGAATACCATAACGCATAAGTATATTAAGGAGTATATACGCGCTGAGATCGACGCATCCGGCGCGGAGATTGCGGCGATAGACGGAGCGGTTATAATAGGCAGTCCGGTTTGTGAAATGTGCCGTATGCTTGTGGTGGTAACGGCGGATTACAATATACGGCTCGACCGTATTATGCGCCGTGATAATATAAGCGAGAAGCAGGCGGCGGAGCGTATGCGCGCGCAGATGAGCGATGAAGAATATATGAAAAACGGCGCGTATATAATAAAAAATAACGGATGTATATGCCGGTTGGGAGTTCAAATTGAGCAAATCTGTAACGAGATCAAGACTTTATTACAGGCAGAACGCGAGAAGGCGAAGAAGGCGCAGGGCGCGTAAGAAGCTGCTGTTTCGCGGCGCATGCCTGATATTGCTGATACTTATCGGCGTTATCGGAATAAGAAGCGGTCTTGAGGTGAGCAAAAACATAAAATATCCTGTTGAATACAGTGATTACATAGTTAAATATTCCGCTGAAAACCAGCTTGACCCGTATTTGGTTATAGGCGTTATAAAGCAGGAGAGCAATTTTGTACCGGACGCGAAATCCGCGTACGCCGGCGGGCTTATGCAGCTAACAGAGGTAACTGCGGCGGAAACGGCGCGGAAAATGGGCGTTACAAACTATGATTATATGGACCCGGAAACGAATATAAAGCTGGGCTGCTATCTGCTGCGCACATTAATCGATAAGTATCAGGTTATAGACACGGTGCTTGCCGCGTATAACGCGGGAACAGGTAATGTCGATAAATGGCTGGCGGACCCGACATACAGTGACGACGGAATAACGCTCAAAGAAATTCCGTATTCAGAGACGCGGCATTATGTCCAAAAGGTTAACAATCACATTAAACACTATAAAGAAAAGGTTCAGCTTAGCCAATAGCGGCATGAGCGCATGGGAAAGGAAGGATTTGTATGACAAAGGTAATCACAATCGGAAGACAGTACGGCTCGGCGGGTCATGACGTGGGCGAGATTATAGCGCGCGAGCTGGGCTATGCGCTCTACGACAAGGAGCTGGTAGAGCTTGCGGCGAAAAAGAGCAATATCTCCGCGGACGCTTTAAAGCAGATTGACGAAAAGGCCACGTCAAGCTTGCTGTATTCATTGGCAAGCGGGAGCTATTCGGTAAGAGGCATGTCAGGCCCGCTTTATTACGAGATGCCCATTAACGACAAGCTGTTTCTCGCGCAGTCGGACGTTATAAAGAATGTTGCGGCAAAGGAAAACTGCGTAATAATAGGCCGCTGCGCGGACTACGTTTTGGAGGACGCGGAAAACATTGACGTTACGAACGTGTTCGTATACGCGCCAATGGAATGGAGAATACAAAGGGTTAAGGCGGCGCTGGGCTTAAGTGACAGGAAGGCGAAGGAGCGGGTTGTCAAGACAGATAAGCAGCGCCGAACCTATTACAGCTATTATACCAACCGCGACTGGGGCGAAATGCAAACCTATGATATATGCGTTAACTCGCAGAAATTCGGCATTGAGCGCACGGCTAAGATTATTATTGATTATATGAGGGGAATTTGCGGATAATGGTATTTGAATATATTAAAAGCGTAATACTCGGAATAGTCGAGGGCATAACAGAATGGCTGCCCGTAAGCTCTACGGGGCATATGATACTCGTGAATGAGTTCATACATAACGAGGGCACCTTCACCGCGTCCGACTTGTATCTTTATGTTATTCAGCTCGGCGCGATCCTGGCGGTGGCTACAATGTTCTTTCACAAGCTGAACCCGTTCTCGCCGAAAAAGAGCGCCGCGCAAAAGCGCGGCACATGGCAGATGTGGTTCAAGGTAATTGCCGCGTGCATACCGGCGGCGGTTATAGGACTTTTGCTTAACGACTTTATGGATAATTTCGAAAACTGGCAGGTAGTATCGGCCACGCTCATAATATACGGTATAGCTTTTATAATAGTTGAGAGACTTAACAAAAAGACAAAAATAACAAGCATGAACGATATGACATATAAGACCGCGCTTATAATCGGCGCGTTCCAGGTGTTGTCCGTTGTGCCGGGTACTTCGCGTTCAGGCTCAACAATACTCGGCGGCATGCTTGTGGGCTGCTCGCGCGAGCTTGCGGCGGAGTTCTCGTTTTTCCTTGCGATCCCTGTTATGTTCGGCGTAAGCCTTTTAAAGCTGATAACCTATGACGGCGCGATAGCGCGCGGCGATATCGCGGTGCTTATAACCGGCATGGCGGTATCGTATGTTGTATCTATGTTTGCGATAAAGTTCCTTATGAGCTTTGTGAAAAAGCATAGCTTTACGGCGTTCGGCTGGTACAGAATAGCGCTCGGCCTCGCGGTGATAGGCTGGTTTGTATTTGCGTAATAAATTGTAAGGTAATTATTGAAATATCGTTAAAAATATGCTACAATAATGTTGTGGCATATTTTTTTGAAAGGAAGATTACTCTGATGATAAAGCGTATATTATCAATTTGCTCCGTATTGCTCATGACGGCGGCAATCACGGCGGGCGCGGCAGAGCTCGCGGATGTAAGCGAGGATGATTGGTATGGCGAGGCAGTGAGCTATGTAACGGAAAACGGGCTGTTTGACACCGTGTCTGATAACAGCTTTGCTCCGAACGGAATAATGACGCGCGGAATGCTCGTGGGCGCGATAGGTCGGATGGATAAGGCGGAGGCGGACGTTTCGGACGGAACCGGATTTGAGGACGTGCCGTCGGACTATACGTATGCGCCATATATCAAATGGGCGGCGGATAACGGAATAATTTCCGGATATGACGGCGTTCATTTCGCCCCTGATGACCCGCTAACGCGCGAGCAGATGGCGGTTGTATTCTTTAATTATTATAAATACCACGACAGCAGCGCAAAGGCTCCCGCTAAGCTTTTAAGCTTTACGGACGCAAATTCCATTTCGGAATGGGCGCTCGACAGCGTGCGATACTGCGTTGACAGGGGTATTATCGCGGGCACGGAGCTTAATACCTTCGAGCCGGCGGGCAATCTTACGCGCGCGGAGGCAGCGCAGGTTATATACAGGATATGCACGTCATCGACAGATACAGCCGGTCGGCTGTCCGGACGGGTTATCGACATAAGCGAATACGGTCATGTTACACTGGATATATCCGTGCGTGATTTCTCCGCAAACGGCGGATTTATGACGGGCGACTGTATAAGAGTATTCTTTAACGGTAACGAGATAGTCGCCCCGTACTGTACTGATTATACCGATGTTGATAATTACGAGCCGCTTATACTTAACTCCAAGGAGCTTGACGGCATGATTTCCGTAGCAATCAATATGGACAATATAGCAAAGGTGTACGGCTTAAAGATAGGGGACACAATGAGCTTTGCCATGGAAGAGGAGGGCGGATACAGCGACGAGCTTGAAATCCGCGGCAGCTATATATACACCTTTGACCGAAACGACTACGCGTCCGACGAGGTGTTTGCCAACTTCCGCGAGGTACGCGGCGGGAATATACGTCCCGGCGTTCTGTATCGCTCGTCAAGCCCGATTGATTCATACATAGGCCGCAACACCTATGCGGATAAGCTCGCCAAGGAAGCGGGAATAAAAACGGCAATAAATATTATAGACGAGGATATGGACGCGGTAAAGGCGCATGACGGATATGAGGGCAGTTATTATTCGGGTCTGGACATACGAAACTGCCGCGTGGGGCTTGTGGTGGAGGATGAAACCTTCGGGCGCGGTATGGCGGCGGTAATACGCGGCATTTCAGACAGCGAGGCGCCTTATTTAATACATTGTCAGATGGGACGCGACCAGTCCGGTCTCGCGGCGGCGCTGTTGGAAGCGATGTGCGGCGCGGACTATGATGAAATAATCATTGATTATATGCTTTCATACGAGAATATGTATCATATAGAACGCGGCTCCGCGCAATGGACGCACATAAAGGACGGAAATATTGTTCCGAGTCTCTTAAAGCTCACCGACGCGGCGGATGAGGAGCAGCTAAAGAGCATGGATATGGCGGAGAACGTGCGAGCGGGACTTAAGCGGTACGCGGGCGTTACGGACGCCGAGATTGACGCGGCAATAGCCGCGCTCACCGAAGCCTGATGCATGGGAGGGAAAGGTTTTATGAATAACATTGTTAATCTTTCGGCGGACGAGGCCGTTAAAAGACTTAAAGAGGGTAACAGAATATATATAAGCTCCGCTAAGGCAGCGGGGGATATATCACCCGCAAAGCGTATTGAAACATGCGAAAACGGTCAGACGCCCTATGCGATTATAATAGGCTGTTCGGATTCGAGAGTAATTCCCGAAGCCGTATTTTCGGCGGGGATAGGCGACTTGTTCGTTATACGGGTTGCGGGGAACGTGATAGACTCGCACCAGCTCGGCAGCATAGAGTACGCGGCGGACCATCTCGGATGCAGGCTTGTGGTGGTATTGGGGCATACGCATTGCGGCGCCGTTGGCGCGGCGATACACCAGGCGCCGGGCGGGTATGTAAAAAGTATAACGGACGAGATAAAGCGGGCTATAGGCGGCGAAACCGATGATTACAGAGCTTGTCGGCTGAACGTGTCAAACAGTGTCGCGGCTATAGAGCGTGGTCTTAATATACGTAACGCGGCAGACGGAGCGAAGCTCCGCGTTATCGGCGCCGTTTATGATATAGCGGACGGCAGCGTTGAGTTTATGGAATAGAGAAATAAAAAATTTTAACGAAAGGACGGAATATAATATGAATGACACATTAAAAATCATAAAGGAGAGAAGCTCTGTAAGAGCGTATACCGGCGAGCCTCTAAGCGAGGACGAAATCAGAGCGATTGTCGAGGCGGGCTTGCAGGCGCCCACCGCGAGAAATATGCGGGAGGTTCATATCTCCGTAATACCCGGAAATCACCCGCTGCTAAAGGAAATAGATATTGAAAACAAGTCAATAATGCTGGAGAATGCCGACGCGGCGGCAAAGGACGCGATAATGGGCAATCCGAATAATTTCTATTATAACGCTCCGTGCGTGTTCATATTGAGCGTTGACAAGGATTTTGTATGGAATAAGGTGGACGCGGGCATAGCGGTGGAAAACATGAGTATAGCCGCATCCTCCATGGGACTTGGAAATCTTATTATCGGCATAATATCGCGCGCAATGTCGGGCAATAAGAAGGAATATTTTGCAAAGGCGCTGAATTTCCCCGAAAATTACGAGTTTGCCATTGCCTTTGCCGCCGGCCGCAAGGCGGCGGACAAGGCTCCGCATGATTATGACTATGATAGCTCGGTAAGCTTTATATGACGAAACTGTTGAGCGGTAATTTTATCGCAGCTGCTGTGGTAAAAAAAGGGAAATGTAACATATTGACTTTTTCGGAAATATATGATACAATGATTTCACCAACATAAAATAATGCACGGGAGGAAATATCTCATGAGAAAAAAGATGCTAAGTCTTATTGTGTCTGTGTCAACGGCGATGTCGTTTGTGCCGGCATTTGCGGCGCACGCGGAGACGGGCATAAAAATCGGCGACTATGTGCAAATGGGTACATACTATGGACAGCCCATACTGTGGCGCTGCGTGGATATAGACGAACACGGGCCGCTAATGCTTTCGGACAAAATACTCTGTATTAAGTCTTATGACGCGTCGGGAGAGGTAATAGGCCCCACGTCAAACAGAACGTCGCACTATAGATGGTCCTGGGTTAGGAAAGATGGGGGTTCCAGCTATTGGAAGGACAGTAATATGCGCTCATGGCTGAACTCGGATGCGGAAGCCGGAAAGGTAGAGTGGCTTTGCGGGAACCCGCCGATTAAGGGAAACAATGCATATGACCAAGAAGCGGGCTTCTTAACCAACTTTAAGCCGTATGAAAAGGCTGTAATAAAGGAAGTGGAGCAAAAATCCATTTTGGGAGACGCTGACGACGACCTACACACCATGGGCAGCGAACTCATATCATATGAAACGAGTTTTAGTAATGTAGCGAATAAATACGATACCGCTTACGCAGAAATGGTAAAGGATAGAATGTTCCTGCTTGACGTAAAGCAATTGTATGCTGTGTATGAACATACAGATGTTTTGGGTGGGAAGTATTATGCCGCAAAACCCACAAAGGAATGCGTGGATAATAATAAATATACGGGTATAAGCGACTCTTTTAAGGTCACCAACGATTGGTATTACTGGCTTCGCACTCCATATTATCAATACAACAATACGGACATGCTCAACAATAAAGTCCGCTATGTCAGCCAAGCTAGCGGTATCTTTGCCAATACTCCATCAGCCAATGACACAGGTGTGCGTCCCGCATTCTATTTGGCGGAGTCGGCGGAATTTAATGAGGACGGCACGGGCAAGGTAGATACGCCATATACAATCAAAGACGTGCCGGTGCCCGTTGAGCCTACGGCAGTAGCGGAGAGAGTAGGAGATGACTTTGCTTCGGAGACGGAGGCGGACTACGAGGCGTCCGTTTGGAAGCTCACGGTTACGCCGGGAGAAGGAAACAGCTACAGATCAATCGCCGCAAGAGTCGGCACCACGGACGGACAAAGTAAGGATTCGAAAAGTCTACAAACCGCGCTAACGGGTCCGGGCGACATTGTATTTGCCCTTGTTATAGGCAGGAATGCCGATGACGTGAAATCCATTGACGCGGTTCTTGACGGCGAAAAGGTCGTAAACGCTTATAACGTGGAATAAGTCAAACAAGGAGGAAATAATGATTATGAAAAGATACGAAAATCCGATAATGAATATTTCGCTGTTTGATATGGAGAATATTGCGACGCAGGGATCGGCTGTGCAGCAGACTGCGGTGGAACAGGCGATGGCGCAGGCCGCAGAGCTCACCGGAGCGACTGAGGACAATATAATGATAATAAAATATTAAATCGGAATAATGATAAAATACAAGCGCCGCCTTCGGGCGGCGCTTGTATTTTTATGCTAAATATTTTAATATATCCGGAAACGGTTCTATGCTTCTTTTTAAAATGCCGTGCATTTGCGCTATTGCCACGCCGTAATTGACTATAGGCACGTTTGCGACCGACGCCGCGTTTATGCGGTGCTTCATTTCTTTCTCGTTGAGCATACAGCCGCCGCAGTGTACTATGAGCTTATACCCGGACAAATCATC
Organism: uncultured Clostridia bacterium; assembly: GCA_947628515.1. GTDB lineage: Bacteria > Bacillota > Clostridia > UBA1381 > UBA1381 > Ornithomonoglobus. The sequence continues at coordinate 8,845 of CANRAG010000061.1, forward strand.
CGGAAATCCGCCGCCCGATGTAAAGGCGTATTCGGGCCTTGCGTGTGAAAAACCGTTAATCCACATTGGCAGCTTCACCGTGCCTATATCATTGCATTGGCGGTGGTGCGTGCAGCCCTCGGAAATAAGAACCTTGTCGCCGTCTTTAAGCCTGCCGAGCACTGCCGCGCCGCGAACGAGGGTTTTCAAGTCGCCCTTGTACCGCGCCATAAGTATCGAAAACGAGGTGAGCATAATATCCTCCGGCACGGCAGCCGAAACGGCTCCGAATGCCTGTGAATCGGTTATTACGAGCCTCGGCTGTTTGGCGAGCGAATTAAGAGTATGCGCCAATTCATCGGGCTGACAGGAAATCGCCGCGCAATGCGCGTCTAAAATATCGCGTATCACCATTTGCTGCGGCATAATCAATCTGCCTTTGGGCGCGGATTCGTCAATCGGAATGACGAGTAAGACCAAATCACCCGTAGACAACAAATCGGAAACAAGGCTTTTTGTGCTTTTCGCGTTTGTGAACGCGCCGATTTTCTCTTTTAGCGCGGATATATTTTCGCCCGTTTTAGCGCTTACGTATATCTCATTTTTCTTTAGCTCATTTTCCGCGGGCATCGTTTTGCCGCGCGGTAAATCCGCTTTGTTGTAAGCCACTATATAAGGCAGCTTTTTTTCTTTAAAAATACCGATTAGCTCCTTGTCATACTCATCCAACACGCCCGACGCGTCCGCGACGAGCACGGCAATATCGGTTTTTGCAAGAATTTCCTTCGTCTTTTTTACGCGCAGCTCGCCCAGCCCGCCCTCATCGTCAAAGCCGGGCGTGTCTGTAATAACCACAGGCCCCAGCGGCAAGAGCTCCATCGCTTTTTTTACCGGGTCCGTCGTTGTGCCCTTGACGTCCGATACCACCGCCATATTCTGATTTGTCACCGCGTTTACAAGCGAGGACTTACCCGCGTTGCGCTTACCGAAAAACCCGATATGCACCCTCTCGCCGGATGCTGTTTCATTTAACGTCATATCCATCATCCTTCAAACAACAATAAACATAAACCTGTTTCAATTATAACTAAATTAAGATGTCCGCTGCCTCTGCGTCGTCGCAAGATTTACTTGCTCATTTCCGGCTAAAATAGCCGGAAAATCAACCCGCTTCGCTATGCCCCCCTTGTTACCGCGAAGGCTTTGCCTTTGCGGTAACCCGTCGCCCGTAGAGGCGTGGGACATATGCGCTATGTTATAAATATTTTTCCAATTCCTGTTTTAATAAAGGTAGATCCGTATGGATCGCGTCCCATACTATGCTCATATCAACACCGGAATATCCATGTACGATTCTGTTCCTCATGCCATAAAGCTGCTTCCATGGTATTGATGTGATCTTGTCTTTGAACTCATCCGTTAAAGAACTCTTCGATAGTTCTCCAATCTGCATTAAATTGAAAACACAAGCCTCAACGCGCATAGGATCGCTCTGAAAATTGTCAAGTCCGGAGCAACCGCTGCAATAGTTAAGTACCGCCGAGATATGACCAAATATTTTTCTTAAAATTTGTTTATCTTTGCTATCCATAAATCAACACTCCGTTTTTCTTGATTTCTTTATCAACTTCGGAATTCTCTGTGATCTGTGACACGTCAATCATATCAACATCTTTGTCAAGCGTTGACGCGACATCTTCAAGTAATCCGAAAAAAGCCAGCCCCCTTAATCTGCTGTCAACGAGAATATCAACGTCGCTGTTTGGTTTTGCGGCGCCGTCGGCATAGGAGCCGAAAAGAATTGCTTTTTTTATATTGTAATTCATAAAAACGGGTTGTAGCATTGTCTTTATTTGCCGCGTAGTGTATATTTGCTCTGTCATATTAAACACCTCCGATATATCACGGTATATATATCATGTATCGCTGTTTCGCTTATAACAACATTATATATCATACCCGTCGAAAAATCAAGGTCTTAGATAAAAAAGAAGCGACATACCGCGACCAATGTCATTTAACTGATATAATCCCCTTAAATTCAGTCATTTCATTTTTAATCATCATAGAACCTCATTCATCTATTTTCACTTAATTATATACTAAAACCTGAAATCACGACGGTTCGAGTTCCGTATATCCTCTATGTTCCGCGCGGCTATATCGCGCACCTTGTCCTTAGGAATACGCTTTAATTCCTCAGCTATCATCTTATATCCCGCCGCCTTTGTTTCGGGCGAGGCGTAGTCCTCCAAATATTCGGATAGTGTCATAAGCGCGTTCGGGTGGCAGCAGTTTAGTATCTGTCCGCTCTTGCACAGGGACATGAACCTGTCGCCGGTTCTGCCCTCGCGGTAGCAGGCAGTACAGAAGGACGGGATATGCCCGTTTTCCATAAGCCATTTAACCACCTCGTCAAGCGAACGCTGGTCGGATACGTCAAATTGCTCCGTATCATGCGGACGCTCCTCGGCGGTATATCCTCCGACCGATGTGCGGCTGCCTCCGCTGACCTGGGAGATGCCGAGACGAAGGAGCTTCGAGCGCACCGCTTCGGTCTCGCGCGTGGAAATAATCATACCGGTATACGGCACGGCAAGACGGATACATGCCGTTATTTTGGCGAAGGTCTCGTCGTCTATGCCGTTGTCAAACTCGTCCGGGTCTATATCGTCGGCGTGCTTGACTCTCGGCACGCTTATCGTGTGCGGACCAACGCCGTGTACCGCCTCTAAATGCTCTGCGTGCATTATCAGTCCGGCGAACTCGTATTTATACATTTCCAGTCCGAAAAGAACGCCAAGCCCAACATCGTCAATGCCGCCTTCCATAGCCCTGTCCATGGCCTCCGTGTGGTATGCATAATCATGCTTCGGCCCCGTGGGATGCAGCCTTAGATAACTGTCTTTGTGGTAGGTTTCCTGGAACAGGATATATGTGCCTATTCCCGCTTCCTTGAGCTTCCTGTAATTTTCAACGGTTGTGGCGGCGATGTTTACGTTCACACGCCTTATATCACCGTTTTTGTGGTGCACGCTGTAAATTGTCTGTATACAGTCCAAAATATACTCTATGGGGTTGTTTACCGGATCTTCTCCGGCCTCGATTGCAAGCCGCTTATGCCCCATATCCTGCAAGGCGATAACCTCCGCCCTTACCTCGTCCTGCGTCAGCTTCTTGCGGGGGATGGTTTTGTTCTTCATATGGTAAGGGCAGTAAAGACAGCCGTTCACGCAATAGTTTGACAGGTACAGCGGCGCGAATATAACAATTCGGTTGCCGTAGAACGCAAGCTTAATCTCCTCCGCGACCTTGTATATTTTCTCTATCTTCTCCGGAATTTCACACGCCAAAAGCACGGACGCTTCGCGGTGCGTAAGTCCGGAGCATACGCAGCCGGTCGCCGTTTTGCGGGGTCGGGCCTTTTCGATTATGGAGTCTATAAGCTCCGCGTTATTCTTGTTTTCCTCCGCATATTTTAGAGTCAGGCGGATTTCCTCGTCATTTATAAATTCCTCCGCCTTTAATGATTTGGGATTATACATTATATCTATCTTCTTTCTATCTTTCTAATATCTCCGCGGTCTGTTACCACTTCGTACCCTATTGATTTCATTCTGTCTTTAAGACAGCTTACGCATTGCGCCGACTCCTCGCCGGTGCATATTTTATTATTGTAAAGCTCGTATTTCTTACGCGCGGCGACGGGCGACAGGTTCGGCATCACCACATTAGCCCCCGCTTTTATGCCCGCTTCTCGTCCTAACGGATGGATCGTGCCGAGCGCTGTTGTGGCGGGCAAAAGAACCGGAGGATATATGAGCCGTATTATCGAAATAAGATAACAGGTAAGCTCCACCGTCCCCTGCTTTTCTCCCGCAAACGGAGTGTCGCGATGCGGGACGAACGGGCCTATGCCGCACATATCGGGCTTAAAGCCTTCTATGAATTTTAAATCCTTAGCCAGCTCCGCGCCTGTCTGGTACGGTGAACCGACCATAAACCCGCAGCCGACCTGATACCCGATTTCACGAAGATTTTTCAGACACTCCATTCGGTTGTCAAACGACATTTCCTTCGGATGCAGCTTGTTATAATGCGCTCTGTCAGCTGTTTCATGCCGAAGCAGATACCTGTCCGCGCCCGCGTCGTACATGCGCTTATAGCTTTCACGGCCGCGTTCGCCAAGCGACAGCGTAACGGCGCAGTCGGGGTATTTGTTTTTTATGCCGCGTATAATATCGCATACGACGTCGTCGGAAAAGTATTCGTCCTCGCCGCCTTGCAAAACGAAAGTGCGAAAGCCGAGCGAATATCCCTCGTCCACGCAGTCTGAAATCTCGCGGGGGTTGAGCCGATAGCGGTCGCAGCTGTGATTGCTGCGCCGTATGCCGCAGTAGATACAGTCGTTTTTGCAGATGTTGCTTATCTCTATAAGTCCGCGTATAAACACTGTATTTCCGTAGATTTCACGTCTTATTCTTACCGCGCGTCGTGCAAGCTCGTCCGCCGCCGTCCCGTCGCGGTTATCTATAAGATACCTGTACTCGTCAAGGGAAAGACAGCGGTTCTTTTCCAGCTTATCTATTAATGATAACAATTTCTTTCCCCCTTTGATTTGCGAGCAGTCTTTCAAAAACGGCAGCCCGCCTCGGCGGGCTGCCGTCAGCCTGATCGGTTATTGAAATTAATTAACAACTAATTATCAACTAATTAATTAATCGTACGTTTCACATATGATGTGTGAAGTATCCTATGCGCCTTCTCGCTTCCGTATTCGCCGAGATATTCGTCGTATATTTTCTTAATTGACGGATTCTCGTGCGATTTTCTTAACGTCTTTGCCGCGTCGTTTTTATACAGCGCCTTAGCGCGGATTGCGCGGATGTCCATGAAGTTTCTGACGTCGGCGTGCACGCGCGGCTGGCCGCCGCCGTTTACGCATCCGCCGGGACAGCACATTATCTCAACAAAGTGATAGTCCGCTTCACCGGCGCGGATTTTATCCATTATAATCTTAGCGTTTGAAAGTCCGGAGGCAACCGCGACCTTAACGTCGGTTCCCGATACGTTATATGTCGCCTCTTTAAGCCCCTGGGTTCCGCGAACCTCGTGGAATTCAACCTGTTTAAGCGTCTCGCCAGTGAGCGTTTCAACGGCGGTTCTTAATGCCGCCTCCATAACGCCGCCCGTTGCGCCGAATATAACGCCCGCGCCGGTTGACTCGCCAAGCGGATCGTCAAAGCCCTCGTCGGGCAGGCTTCTGAAATCTATGCCGAGCTTGCGTATAAGTCTTGCAAGCTCCCTTGTGGTGATTGAAATATCCACGTCCTTAACGCCCGCCGCGCTCTGGTCGGGTCTGTCAAGCTCAAACTTTTTGGCGGTGCAAGGCATTACGCTGACGCATACTATATCCTTCGGGTCTATGCCCATTTTCTCCGCGTAATATGTCTTTGCTATCGCTCCGAACATCTGCTGCGGAGACTTGCAGCTTGAAAGATGCTCAAGCTGGTCGGGATAATAGTGCTCGCAATACTTAACCCAGCCCGGCGAGCAGGATGTAATCATCGGAAGAACGCCGCCGTTTTTAACACGCTCAACAAGCTCGTGCGCCTCCTCGACGATTGTCAAATCTGCGCTGAAATTGGTATCAAAGACCTTGTCAAAGCCTATTCTCCGCAGCGCCGCCGCCATCTTGCCTTCTACGTCCGTGCCCATAGGGTAGCCGAATTCTTCGCCCAACGCGGCGCGAACCGACGGCGCTGGCTGTACAAGGACATGCTTTGACGGGTCGGCTATAGCGTCCAATACCTCGTCTATATATTCCTTTTCATACAATGCGCCTGTGGGACATACGGCTATACACTGGCCGCAGGATACGCAGCTTGTCTCGCCCAGTCCCATACCGAACGGCGAGCCGACAAAGCTTGCGAAGCCACGGTTATTCGGGCCTATCACGCCCACGCTCTGCACCTTTTCGCACACTGCCGTGCAGCGGCGACAAAGTATACATTTGCTGTTATCGCGAACCATATGAGCCGCGCTTGTGTCAAGCTCGTATGTATGCGCCTCGCCCTCAAAATAATTCTCGTCCGTAACGCCAAGCTCATTGCAAAGCTCTTGCAGCT
>CANRAG010000062.1 GCA_947628515.1 uncultured Clostridia bacterium
CTGTTGAGGTATGCCACAAGAACGCCTCCGGTGTGTTTTCATTAACCTGCTTATAGAGCGACATGAATTCATCCATACGCCTCGGCGAGCGGTTACCGAGAAGATTTTCCCTTGAACCGTCATGACGATAATAGCCCATATCTATTACGGGATAGCAAAGTATGGACGCATCCGGACGGCAGCTTTCTGAGTCTATCCTGTCGGTCGGCTTGTACATATCCTTGTCATAGTGTACCGATACCGAGCCGGCAAGGTGTCCGCCCGCGCTAAAGCCCATTACCGCTATCTTGTTCGGATCTATGTTATATGTATCGGCATAGAACCTTACCCACTTAACGGCGCGCATAGCGTCTGAAATCTGCGCCGGATGCCTGTACGGGTCAACGCGGTAGTCTACAACAAAGCATGTTATGCCCGCCGCCCGGAGCCATTCGGCGATAACCGGTCCCTCATGCTCCGCTTTCATGCAATATCCGCCGCCCGGAAATATTATAACAGCGCCCCTTGAATCCGCCTTATATGCCGTTATAGTCGGAACAAAATCAAACTCCCCGTCATTATACGGGATTTTTTCTCCCCATAATTCTGCCATTTTATTTACCTCCGTTATTTAAAATACTCGTTAAGCTCGTCCTTAAGCGAGCTAACATCCGCCAAACCCGTTACGAAAATGGTTTCGCCGTCTTTTACAACCGCCGACATATATTCGTTTATCCTTTTATATTCGACCGAACAGTCGGGCGCTCCGCCCCTGCCCTTAAAGCTGACCTTTAAAAGTGTGTCTCCCGTCGGCTCGTTATCGTAAAGTCCCATTGCCATAACGCCTATAAGCTTTGAATAAACCGACCTTGACTTGTCCGAATCGGCGGCTTTGCCGTCCTTTTTAAAGCTTTGCTTTGACGCGCTGCCGGAAACATCGACCGTATGCGTTACGCCGTCATATTCGACCGAATATGAGGATATATCGTTAATATTTACATATGATACGAGCTTATTTACAAAGCTGAACGTGTCCGCGTCCACAAACGCAAGCAGCTCGGCCGGCTCGCTGTATACGCCGCCCTCATAGCCTACATTTACGCTTCCTCCGTTTACGGAACCGATTTTAAGCTTGTACGTCCTGTCCTCCGTTGTTACCGTAAGCGCGGCGCGCTCCTCGCCCAGCGACTCCGCCTTCTTTGCAAGCGTTAGCGACGCTATCTGTTCAAGCATATCCGAGTCTATAAACGTATCGTTTGCAAGGGTGGTATAAGGACTGCGCATACGCCATACATTGCCTTCATAATTGGTTATCTCGTCGGGCAGATACAAATCTACCGTCTTTTCCGGATACTCCAGCTTTATTCCCGTTATTTTATCCGCGTCTATACTCAATCTTGAAAAGCTCGTATAGTAATCCGTGTCATTTATCAACGCGGCATACTGCGACGCCGGCATCGTAAACGCGACATCGTCGGCAAGCGCGAAATACGCGTCGTCCACCGCGCTCTTTTTCCCGACCGTTACCGTATGACCGCCGTCGGCCGCGTTTATCTCAACCGTAAGCGACGGCGCGTCAAGTCCGTATTCGGACAGCTTGGCGGTATCGAGAACGGTATCCGTACTGTATGTCAGCGCGGACTCCGTAAGCGCGTTTATCTTTTGCGCGGAAACCTCCGACGGTGCGATACCGTCTATGAGCCAGTAGCCATCCTTTTTCACAAACCGTATGTTTGTCGTATCGGATTTAATATGAATTTCCTCCGCGTCCTCTATCCGCAGCACGGTTTGCATAGAATTCCGCCCGCCGTCCGCTTCACCGTCGGGCTTGTCGGGATTGTAGCATATCAGGAATATAATACCGACCGTAAGCAGGACAATAGCTATTCCTCCGACGATAATACCGCGTTTTTTCATCACATATTCCTCCTTTTCATAAACACGAAAAGGCCTGTGCAAAGAAGCAGCGCCGGTATCAGAATTACTATTATTCCCGTGAGCGCTCTGCGAGTATTGGCGGTCATTATCATACTGTTTTGCGCCATGCTCTTTACGGGCACGACGAATGTATCGCCCGCGCCCGTCATACTGTTGGTAACGGATGTGAAATATTCCACATTGGCAAATGACATACTGTTTATTTCCTTCGCGTCATAGCTTAGCAACAGCGGCGTTCCGCTCACATACAGTCTGCCGAGGGTATCGGCATTAGTGCTCATTAACGCAATATCAAACCTGCCGGTTTTAAGAATTTCTCTGTCCTTTACAACGCTTGCCCCATCCTTTGTCTGTAGATATTTACTCACCGCCACTCCACCGCCGGCCGGAGCCTCGCTCACCGGTCTCGCGTACGGCTGGCACACAAGCACGCCGTCCTTCTCGATAAGCTTTTCGGTGGACGGATTTTTAAGATAGTCTATGAGGAACATTATATTCGGACTTTGACCTATCATGCCCTCCTTGTCGATTATATCGCCCTCGCCGATTTCTATACCGTTAGCGGTGAGATACTTGTTAAGCTCCGGCAGCTCGGGACATCTGCTGTCAACATAAACCTCAACCGCGCCGCCGTTTCTTAAATAGCTGTCGAGCTTTGCGATTTCCGCGGTTGAAAAATCCTGCTTCGGACAGGCTATTATAAGGACAGCCGCGTCGTTTGGAATATCCGATACTACGGTATTTATATCGTTTACCGTATAGTTCTCACTGTCAAGCGCCTGCTTCGCTCCGGCAAACTCATTCTCGCCGTGCCCCTGCGTAAAATACGCCGCAAACACCTCGTCGCTTGTTACAAACTTCAGCGCTGATGTGATTTTGGACTCAACATCCAGACCTATACCCGTTCCGTCTCCCGTGTCCGCTGCCAAATCTTCGGCGGATATTATTCTTGATTTATCGCCCGATACCACTATTATATCGTTTTCATCGAGCGTTTCGCCGTCCCGCACATATTCAAGTCCGAACGAAGGATCGTTTTTTATATCCACATTCTTTATATCAATATGCGAATTCGCCGCCTCGTAGCGGTCAAGCACCGCCCTGACGTCGTCATCCTGTCCGGTAACCGATGCGAGTATATATATGGTCGTGTCAGATTCATACTGTGAAAGAAACTCGCGCGAGTCGTCGGAAATATCATAGATTTTATTACTTGTAAGGTCGAGCTTTAACGGAAATTTACCGGTTAGCAATGTCATAAACACATTTACGAGCACAAATATCACAACCGCCCCTAAAATGCTCAACCATGAGAAAATTTTATACTTTCTGTTCATAACGCAGACCTCCCTCACGCAAAGCGTCTGCGTTCCGTTACCTTGACGGTAAGGACAATAAACAGAACAATAAGGCTTATATAGTATACAAGCGCCGACGGGTCGAGTATGCCGCGTCCGAAATCGTCAAAGCGCGACATAGGCGACAGCCATAGCAGAACCGATTGTAAAACCCCGCTTGCCACCGCCGCTATGTTTCCCAGAAAGACGGTTACTATAAGCACGGCATAGGTTGAAAACGCAGCGACTATCATTGAGTCGGTAAGTGCGCTCATAAACGCGCCTATCGCAAGAATTACCCCGCATAAAAGCCAAAAGCCCGCAAAGCTGCTTATCGTCTCCGCCCAATTTACCGTTCCGAAAAACGCGAGCGTAACGGTGTATAGGAGCATAATAAGAAGCGCGCCCGTAACCATTGCAAACGCCGCGAAAAACTTACCCAGCACAACGGATTTCACCGGAACCGGCGCGGTCATAAGAAGCTGATCCGTTTTAAGCCTTCTGTCCTCGGCAAACATCCGCATTGTGAGTATCGGCAGGATAAACGCCTCCCATGTGGTAAGCAAACCAAGCACTCCCTTTACGGATGTTACAGAACCGGCAAGATTAAACAGGCAGAACAGCAGTCCCGCAAGGAGCAGGAACATTGTAAGAAATATATAGCCTGTCATGGTAAGAAAGTATGAACGAAGCTCTCTTTTAAATATCGCTTTCATCACTTATCCCCCTTCGTCAGTTCAATAAATATATCCTCGAGCGACCGCTCTTCCTCTCTCTGCTCCAAAATAGGAAGCTCCGCTTTGGCAAACGCGAAAAACAGTTTTTTACCGGCGTCCTTTGAAGCGTTTGAGATATTTATTTCATATTCTCCGCCTTCGCCGAGTTTGCTGTAGGTGACTCCGTCCAGACCGTCAAGCACGGCCGAAACAGCGTCGTCGCCGCCGTCAACGCGTATTATTATGCGCTTAGCTTTCCCTCCGCGCCCCGCAAGATTTTTCGGCGTGTCCTCGGCGATAATTCTGCCGTCGTTTATTATGAGCACTCTGTCGCATACCGCGCTTATCTCCGTCAGGATATGCGAGCTCAGTATTACCGTGTGTTCTCTGCCCAGTGATTTTATCAAGCCGCGCATCTCTATTATCTGATTCGGATCAAGTCCCACTGTCGGCTCGTCGAGTATAAGCACCTCCGGATTTCCCAAAAGCGCCGCGCAAAAACCCGTCCTCTGCTTATAGCCCTTGGACAGATTTCCGACGCGCCGTGACATAACCTCCGTAAGTCCCACCTTTCGGGCGGCGGCGTCAATCTCCTTTTTAATATTCTTAACACCTTTCAGCTCCGCGGCAAAGCTGAGGTACTCCCTCACCGTCATCTCCGGATAAAGCGGCGGCTGCTCCGGCAGGTAGCCTATTTTCTTTTTCGCTTCTATCGGATTTTCAAGTATATCAATACCACAGATTTTAATCTCGCCCGACGTCATGGATATATACCCCGTAAGCATATTCATTGTGGTGGATTTCCCCGCTCCGTTCGGGCCGAGAAAGCCAAGCACCTCATTATCATTAACGGTGAACGAAATATCGTTCACCGCTTTTTTGTCGCCGAAATGCTTGACGAGATTTTTAACCTCTATCATTACACATCTTCCTCTTTATTATCCTCAACTATTGCTATTGCAAGCTCCTCAAGCTGCTGCGCGTCCACCGTGCCCGGCGCCTGCGACATGAGCTCCGACGCGTTCTGCACCTTCGGGAACGCCGTCACATCGCGCAGACTGTCGCAGCCCGTCATGAGCATCGCCAAACGGTCAAGACCTATTCCCATACCTCCGTGCGGCGCCGCGCCGTACTTGTACGCCTCTACCAGAAATCCGAACTTAGCTTCAATTTCTTCATCGGTAAGGCCGAGCGACTCAAACATCTTCTGCTGAAGCTCGTAGTCGTTTATCCTTATCGAGCCGCTTGAAAGCTCAACTCCGTTTAATACAAGGTCGTACGCCTTTGCAATCACCTTTGACGGATCGCTGTCAAGATACTGTATGCACTCATCCTTTGGCATTGTGAACGGATGGTGCATTGCCACCCATGTATCGCTCTCATCGTCATACTCAAAGAACGGGAAGTCCGTTATCCACAGGAAATTCCATCCGTCGGGGATGATATTGAGCCGCTTTGCCGTACGCAAACGCAGCGCGCCGAGAACCGGCAGCGTTATCCGGTCCTTATCTGCCACGATGAGCACAACATCGCCGCGCTTTGCATTGAGCCTGTCCATCAGCGTCCTGATCTCCTCCGGCGCAAAGAACTTCTTAAAGCTCGCGTTCGGCTCGTCGTCGGTCCAGCGCACATACGCCAGACCCTTCGCGCCTATGCCCTTTGAGTATTCGACAAGCTTGTCTATTTCCTTTCTTGTATAGGTTGCCGCGGCGTCCGGCACAACAATTGCCCGTACCGAGCCGCCGTTCTCTATTGCCGACTTAAATACAACAAACTCCGAATTCTTTACCGCGTCGGTAATATTCTGAATTTCCATACCGAAACGCGTATCCGGCTTATCCGAGCCGTAGCGCTCCATAGCGTCGTTATAGGTAAGTCTCGGCAGCGGCGTGGGAATATCGATATCAAGCACGGTCTTATACAGATATTTTATAAAACCCTCGCACATCTTTAGAATATCGTCCACATCGACAAACGACATTTCAAGGTCTATCTGCGTGAACTCCGGCTGGCGGTCCGCCCTTAAATCCTCGTCGCGGAAGCAGCGGGCAAGCTGGATGTAGCGGTCAAAGCCCGCGATCATAAGCAGCTGCTTGTATATCTGCGGCGACTGCGGCAGCGCGTAGAACTTGCCGTGGTGTATTCTTGACGGAACAACATAATCACGCGCGCCCTCCGGAGTGGATTTAATCATCATCGGAGTTTCTATCTCGATAAATCCGTTGTCATAGAAATAATCTCTTGCCGCTTTGGCAATCTTTGAACGCGTTATTATATTCTGCTGCAAAACGCTCCTTCTCAAATCGAGATAGCGATACTTCAATCTCAGCTCCTCGTTTACCTTCGTATCGTTTACTATCTCGAACGGCGGTGTCTGCGCCTTGGCAAGAATTCTTAAATCATCTACGAAAATCTCAATCGAGCCGGTCTTTATATCCTTGTTTTTGCTCTCGCGCTCTCTTACTGCGCCCTTTGCCATAACCGCAAACTCGCTGCGGCAGGATTTGGCCTTTTCAAACACGGCTCTGTCGGTGTTATCGTCAAACGCGAGCTGAACTATACCCGTTCTGTCGCGTAAATCTATAAAGATAAGGTTTCCCATATCCCTTATCTTCTGCACATATCCTCCAACTACTACCGTTTTACCTATGCCCTCGGTATCCGCGCAGTAATTGGTTCGTTTAAGTCCCTGCATTGTATCCATTGTTATGTCCCTCTCTTATCTTAAAAGCTCCGCCACAGCGTCAAGCCTAACGCTTGTCTGCTCGCCAGTTTCCATATTCTTTATGTTTGTCTCGCCGGATTTTATCTCGTTGTCGCCCAGCACCATGGTATATTGCGCGTTGAGCTTGTCGGCGTATTTCATGCTCGCCCTTAAGCCCCTGCCGGCGTGTTCGGTATCCACCGAAATCCCCGCCTTTCTTAAATCGTATACTATTTTCTGCGCCTCGGTCGCCGCGGCTTCGCCCAGCGGGATTATATACAGCTTTACAGGCTCCGGCTCCGGAATGTTTACGCCCTGTTCCGCAAGGCATATAAGCAGCCTTTCAATACCCAATCCGAAGCCCACGGCAGGAGCGCTCTCTCCGCCTATTTCCTCGACGAGGTTATCGTATCTCCCCCCGCCGCAAACGGTAAAACCGCCGGATATTATCTCAAACACCGTCTTTGTGTAATAGTCAAGACCTCTCACTATACCCGGATCAACGGCGTATTTTATACCCATATTGTCAAGGCAGTCCTTAAACTGCTCAAAATGCGACCTGCAATCCTCGCACAGATATTCCAAAATATTCGGAGCCTTGCTTACAAAGCTGCGGCACACGTCCGACTTACAATCGATTATTCTTAGCGGATTTCTTTCAAAGCGTCCCTTGCAGGTTTCGCAAAGCTCGTCATAATGCGGTCTTAAATACTCCTTAAGCGCGTCGCTGTACGCCTTGCGGCAGGTGGGGCAGCCGATTGAGTTTATATTAACCGACAGTTCTTCAAGTCCCACGCTGTCAAGAAATTGCAGCGCAAGCGATACCACCTCCGCGTCCATGGTCGCGCTCTTTGCGCCGAACGCTTCCACACCGAACTGATGGAACTCGCGAAGTCTGCCCTTCTGCGCCTTCTCGTAGCGGAAGCAGGCGATGTTATAGAACATCTTAATCGGCATGGGCATTGCGTACAGACTGTTCTGTATAAAACTTCTCGCAACCGACGCCGTACCCTCCGGGCGGAGAGTTACGCTCCGACCGCCCTTATCTGTAAAGGTATACATCTGCTTTTCCACAACATCGCTCGTATCTCCCACGCCGCGCTCGAAAAGCTCCGTATGCTCGAACGTAGGCACTCTTATTTCCTTAAAATTATATAAATCGGCTGTCTCCTTGAACTTCCTTTCAAGATACTGCCACTTGTAGCTGTCCTGCGGCAGTAAATCCGCCGTCCCCTTTGGGGAGCGTGTAATTATCATCAATATCTTCCTTTCATATTCCGCATATATTAAACAAAGGCATAAGGCCCGTCGTTTTGACGTTTCGGCGGAACAATCAGTTATATTTTACTATTATCGGCGGTTAATGTCAAGAGTTTTGCTCAAAAAACCGTTATATGCGCACATATTTAACACAGCCGGCAAAACGCCTGTAAATTTTCATTTATCGCATGGTTTGCCGGTCCATAAGGATGGGCGCGTTATGATCCGCTTTGTCGAAAACTGTAGCACTGTTTGGCGTATAAATTTATGGCAACTGTTAATAATTACATATGAAACCAGTATGAAAGGTGTTTTGTTATGAAAGATGTTATGAAAAAGGTTGTGATTCTCGATAATCTCGCTTCGCCATATGTGCACCAGGCAATAATTGTTATGCGAGACTATAACCCCAAGCTTGAATCCAGGGCCGTCGTAGAGGCGGAACGAATTGTCAATGCTTATATAGATAATATGAAAATAAATAACGGGCAGACCCGTGAATACAGGCCCGCCCGCAAAAAGCATCCGTTTTTGCTGTTTTGTCTGATTGCGGCGGCAACAGCCGCGGCAATCGCTGTTATTCGTCTTTGAAATATGAATCCATGTATGTAATATTGGATTCATAAACGGATTTCCTTGCCGATGATGAGGGGTATACAATTTCATAATATGTTTCCGTTCCCTCTCTAACCATGCCGGTACGATGATATACCTTTCCGCCATTCACAACCGTAACCGTGTACCTCTTGTCACCCGCAAGCGATTCTTCCACCTTGCCGCCCTTTGAGTCGGCGTATGTTTTCATAATGCTTTTCGCATCCTTATCGGTGAACTCCCGATTGCCCGTAAGTGTGGCGTCGCCGGAATTATCCTTCATCGACAGCTGCATATCCTTATTCCCGTTATCGGGCGCGAAGCTTTGCGGATACGCAAAGCTCAACTCCCCAAGCCTTGTTACGATATAACCGTCACTGTTAATTTCAGGCTTTTTAGTTGCGTTTCCCGCAGACGCGGCCGCCGTGGGCTTATCCGTTTTGGGCACATCCGTTATCTCCGGAACATCCTCAAGCGGTTGATTGAATTCGGAGGTCGCCGCGTAATATATGTACACCCCCGCGCCGCTTATTATACCCAGCGCTATTACCGCGCATATGACGCTCGCTATCATCTTGCGTCTTTTGTTTTTTATTTTTTTTATCTTTTTCAGGCGTTCTTCAACCGCCTGCGCTTTTCTTCTGGCAAGACGCTCCTCCTTAAGCTCCTCTATAAGCTCCATCCTGCTTTCTTTCTTTCGGACAGACATATTGCATCTGTCGCAAAATCTCGCATTGTCAGGAAGTTTTTTACCGCAATTTTTGCAATACACAGATGCCACTCCTTCCGTTTTTATAGTCCCTGCCATGTTCGGGGGACACATAGATTATACTACATATCGTCCCGCATTGCAAGTATTTTTTTAATTTACCGATATGGACACATCACCCAGCGTAAACGCGGTATGATAATACCATGTTCCGCCGTTTCCTCTCAGGTTCCCGCTAACGGACACATGCTTTCCCACATATTCCGCCCCCGTATACTCGCCGAACAGCTGCAGATCCGTTACGTTTGAACCGTCAAAGCCTTCGTCGTTATTCACCTGTATCGGCAAGTCCAGCTTAAGTATATAGTCCGTGAGATGTCCCATCGTCGGATGATCCCATTCATATGTCGTAACCGTGCCGGTAAGCGTTACAGGCCCGTAGTTGTATACTCGCGGCGCATCCGTCGCTTTCGGCTCTTCCGTCGCTTTCGGCGTATCTGTCGCCTTTGGCGCATCCGTTACTTTCGGCGCATCTGTCGCCTTCGGCGTTTCCACTGCGACTGTAGTGCTTGTCGGCTCCCAATCGGTATCTATAGCGGTGCGGTATACCGCCGCTTTGGGATTTTCCATATCGGTATCGAGCTTAACGTAATACACATAATCCCCGCTGACGCGAACTATATGGCATTGCTCGCCCGGGCCTGCAAGCTTCCGTCTGTCTCCGCCGCCGCAAAGCTCGGAAATAAGCTCGCCGTTTTCAATATAGTATGCGCGTCCGTCCCATATAGTGCACTCGGGATCATGTTCCACACTCCCCGATTTCACAGTTTCCACATTCTTACCGCTTATATCTGATCTGTAGTCAATTTCATCGTCTGTGAAATATATATAATTTACATCCACGTATCTTAAATAACAGTTCTCGTTGTCTATAAGCTTCTTCTCGCTTCCGTCATCCAAATTTATGCCATATATGCCGCCCTTGAACTTCTCCTGATTATCCCCGGACTCCTGCGCGTCACGCGGACTGAGCGCGTCATAGTAAAGAATGTCGTTGAGTATGAACACATTACTGCAATTAGACGCTTTATCGGTCAGCTCATTCATGCCCGAACCGTCGGAGTTACATTCATAAATAGATTCCCTAAGTGCCACCGAACCCTGAAGGCCGCCGATAAAGTACAGCTTATTGTTATAGAAACAGAAGCTTGTAACATACATTTCCTCTTCTTTCTTACCTATAAGCTCCTGTATGTGTTTTATCGAAACATCCCCGTCGGACATCCGTATGCCGCCGTTTGTGCCGAAATATGCAATTGCGTACATATCCGTTCCGTTACCGCATACCTCTGAAAACTGCACCGCGCTCATTATCTTATCATACTTATCGCGATTGCTGCGCGTGGCCACGAGATATGTAATGCCGACTGCAAGCATGGCCGTTATTACAGATGCGGCGATAATTATCGTGGCAATAATCTTACTGTTATTCTTCGGTGCAGGCGGCGTGGAAATGGGTATTGTGGTGCTGCTGTAATTTGGGCCGCCCCGTCCGTGCATATACGTCTGCCCCGGTGGGATTTCCCTGCCGCAATGCTCGCAAAAGCGGCTGCTATCCGCTACAGTCCCGCCGCAATGGATGCAAATCTTCATCCCCTGTTTCCACCTCCGACATTGATTTTCGCTTTACGAAAAAGTCTTACATATCATCATACTTAGTTTTTAAGACTGTTTATCGGCGCCGGTATTCTTCCGCCGCGAGCTATAAACTCCTCGCTCGAATACGGTTTTACCGGCATTACCGGACCGGTGCCCAAAAGGCCGCCGAACTCAACGGTATCCCCCACCGCCGCGCCCGGAGCCGGAATTACGCGCACAGCGGTTGTCTTTTGGTTAATCATACCTATCGCCGCCTCGTCCGCTATAATGGCCGAAACGGTGGACGCGGACGTGTCGCCGGGAATAACTATCATGTCAAGTCCCACCGAGCACACGCAGGTCATTGCCTCAAGCTTTTCAAGAGTTAGCGCCCCACATTCCGCGGCGGCTATCATGCCCGCGTCCTCCGAAACCGGAATAAACGCGCCCGAGAGACCGCCGACATAGCTGGAAGCCATAACGCCGCCCTTCTTTACCGCGTCGTTTAAAAGCGCCAGGGCCGCCGTTGTGCCATGCGTTCCGCATTTTTCAAGACCCATTTCCTCTAAGATGTACGCGACCGAATCGCCCACGGCCGGCGTGGGCGCGAGCGAAAGATCGACAATTCCGAACGGAACTCCGAGCCGCCGTGACGCCTCCTGTGCGACAAGCTGACCCATTCTTGTAATCTTAAACGCTGTCTTTTTGACGGTATCGGCGACAATTCCAAAATCCTTGCCCTTAACCTTTTCCAGCGCGCATTTAACGACGCCCGGGCCGGACACGCCTACGTTAATCACACATTCGCCCTCGCCGTCGCCCAGAAACGCGCCCGCCATGAACGGGTTATCCTCGACCGCGTTACAGAATATAACCAGCTTCGCGCACGCGAAGCCCTGCGTCTTTGACGTGAGCAGAGCCGCTTTTTTTATTATCTCGCCCATCTGCTTTACCGCGTCCATATTGATACCGGCCCTTGTTGAGCCGATATTTACGCTTGAACACACCAAATCCGTCTGTGCCAGGGCTTCGGGGATTGAGTCTATCAGCACGCGTTCCCCGTTCGTATAGCCCTTGTGAACAAGCGCGGTGTATCCGCCCAAAAAGTTCACGCCCACATCCTTTGCCGCCCTGTCGAGAGTTTTGGCAATCCTTACGCACTTGTCAACAGTGGGAGTGTCCAAAGCATCGACAAGAGACGCGACAGGAGTTACGGATATCCGCTTATTTATAATCGGTATCCCGAACTGCTTCTCTATATCCTCGCCTGTTTTAACGAGGTCGCGCGCGTAATTAGTTATCTTATGATATATCTTTTCGCACAGCCTGTCTATATCCGGATCGGCACATGATTTTAATGAGATACCCATCGTAATTGTACGAATATCAAGGTTCTCCCGGTCAATCATGTTGATTGTCTCCATAATTTCAAAAGGATTAATCATCGTTATCCTCCTTATATTCTGTGCATCGAAGAAAATATTTCCTCACGCTGGACATGGATTTTAAGCCCCATCTCCTTCTCAACGGCCGCGAGCTTCTTATCTATATCCGTAACTGAAGCGTTCGTGTCGTCCATCTCAACCATCATTATCATAGTGAACATATCCTGCATAATCGTCTGGGAAATGTCCACGATATTTACGTCGCTCCTATAGAGAACATCGCTTACCTTTGCTATAATTCCCTTCTTATCCTTGCCTACCACGGTAACTATTGCCTTCATAATCAATCTCCTTGCACTCTTTGTCTTAAAGCCTCATACATAAGCACCGACGCCGCCACCGACGCGTTGAGCGAATTTATCTCACCCTTCATCGGGATTGACGCGATAAAGTCGCACTTTTCACGGACAAGCCGGCTTATGCCGCTGCCCTCGCTGCCCACAACTATGCCTATGGCTCCTTTAAAGTCTATGTCGTACATACTCCCGCCGTCCATGTCCGCGGCGGTAATCCACAACCCCGCCTTTTGCAGCTCCGCGATAGTGGATGTTATATTCGTGACCTTCGCCACCGGAGTATACGCCGCCGCGCCCGCCGATGTTTTCATAACAACACTGTTTACGCCCGCGCTGCCCCGCTTTGGGATGATTACGCCCGTAGCGCCCGCGCAGTTCGCGGTACGGATTATTGCGCCCAGATTATGCGGGTCGGTTATCCCGTCGCATATGATTATAAACGGGCTTTCGTTCCTGTCCCGCGCGCGGTCTAAAATGTCCTTAACCGACACATACTCATACGCGCTCACCATCGCGATCACGCCTTGGTGATTGCCGCCCTGCGCCATTCTGTCAAGCTTTGCGGAGTCCGCCTGCTGAATTACCACGCCCTTTTTCTTAGCCGCGTCGATTACGGGGATGAGCGACTTGGCATATGCGCCGCTTTTTATAATAAGCTTATCTATGGCGCG
This sequence comes from uncultured Clostridia bacterium, assembly GCA_947628515.1. Taxonomy (GTDB): domain Bacteria; phylum Bacillota; class Clostridia; order UBA1381; family UBA1381; genus Ornithomonoglobus. Next base: position 13,288 of record CANRAG010000062.1, read on the forward strand.
ATCGGCTCTCAGCGCTTCAAGCACGGGGCCGCGTCCGAAAATTATATCTTCCATAATTACGATCATTAGTCCCTTTCAATCAATAAAGGGCGATCTTACATCGCCCCCGCTTTTCCTATTACTTTGACAAGAACTTGTCGTGGATTGCGTTAACAGCAGCCTCGGCTTCCTTCTGCGCAACAAGAACCGAAATCTTAATCTCTGACGTCGCAATCATCTTGATGTTTATATGCGCATCCGAGAGCGCTTCGAACATCTTCGCCGCAACGCCCGAATTGTTAACCATGCCCGCGCCCACGATTGAAACCTTTGAAACATCCTTCGTTGCCTTTATCTCGCGAGCCTTTATCATAGACTGATTATCCTCAAGGAGCTTAAGCGCCGCGTCAAGGTCGCCCTCCGCAACCGTGAAGCTTATATCCTTTGACACGCCGTCGCCGATTGACTGAATTATAAGATCCACACTGATACCCGCCTTGGCAATCAGCTCAAACACCTGGAACGCCTTACCCGGGGTATCCTCCACGCCGCAAAGCGCAATCCTCGCGCAGTCATTATCCCTTGTAACGCCTCTTACGACCATCTTTTCCACTTGTGAAACCTCCTTAACATATGTTCCCTCATTATTGTTCAAGCTTGAGCGAACCGATAACTTTACATTATATTTCTTTGCCATTTCAACGCTTCTGTTATGGAGCACATTCGCGCCCAGCGACGCAAGCTCAAGCATTTCATCATACGAAATCTCCGAAAGCTTATACGCGCTCTTGCATATTCTCGGATCCGTTGTGTACACTCCGTCAACGTCGGTGTATATCTCGCACACGTCCGCGCGCAGCGCCGCCGCGAGCGCGACCGCGGATGTGTCCGAACCGCCTCTGCCGAGCGTTGTAATATCATCGTATTTGTTTATACCCTGGAAGCCTGCCACGATTACTATCCTTCGTCTGTCAAGCTCCATATGGATACGCTCGGTATCAATGGTCTTAATCCTCGCGTTCGTATATTTAGAGTCCGTCCTGAACCCCGCCTGCCAGCCGGTAAGCGAAATCACAGGATAGCCCAGCTTTTCAATCGCCATCGCAAGGAGCGCGATTGAAATCTGCTCGCCTGTCGAAAGAAGCATATCCATCTCACGCTTTGAAGCGTCGGGGTTGATCTCCTTTGCTTTCTCAATCAAATCATCGGTGGTATCACCCTGAGCCGAAACCGCCACAACCACGTTGTTTCCCGCTCTGTAGGCGTCTGTAATGCGTCTCGCGACATTCATTACCCTCTTTGCGTCTCTAACAGAAGTACCGCCGTATTTCTGAACTATAAGTCCCATTGTTTATATATCCTTTCTGTCAATTTTTATGATTTAGACTACCGAAACGACCGAGCCGACATTGTCGCACTC
>CANRAG010000063.1 GCA_947628515.1 uncultured Clostridia bacterium
CATGTCCTGTTTGATCTTATCAAGGAGCAGTTTTTGGTATATTATTATTTGTTTTATTTCGATTTGTATCATTTTTCGTTAAATTATCAATATTTTAACTTCCTTTTTTAAGAAATTGACAATTCCCTCCGCCTATGCTATAATAAAATGAGAATTGTATAGGAGGCAAACACGCATGAAAATCTCAAAATTTTTCAAGTCGGAAAATAAAAGCACGCGCGGCGCGTTGCTTTCATCAATGCTGTTTCCTTTTTTTCTCGCCGTCATATCGTTTGCTTTAATAGCTTTCCACAGCTTTTACCGCAACAGAGAACAAGCGCAGTCGAGCTGTATGGCGTCGATGAATTTACTGACGCAAAGATGTGAGACCGAGATAACAAACGTTATAAATTCATCAGCCTCACTGACAAAAAACCCCAATTTTCTGGGGATCCTTAATGACACTGCCGATTTAAACGACGCCGCCGTCGTTTTCGGGGCAAAGGACACTATGCTTAATTTCGCATCGTCATATCCTATCGTGCAGGACATATTTATCATCAACAAAAAGACCGATACCGTTTTTGCCAAGGACGGGATCTATACCTTCGATAAATACTTCGATCATATGTTCATATACGACAACTACTCAAAGGAATATTGGCGCAAATACCGATTTTTCGATTCGAGCGGTTACAGAATCCTTCTGCCCTCCCAAATTTCAACCCCGCAGGGCGGCATAGCGGTCCTGCCTATCGTTATGAGAAGAAGCGCCGATACGAAATTCAATAATCTGCTTATAATAAATATATCGATAGACTCGCTTTTTAAATTGTATGACGACTATTTCACCGGGGACAATACGAAGCTTTTCCTTTTAAATAACTATTCCGGCGATGTGTTTTTCCGTACCGACGATCATATCGAAACGAAAAATCTTTTGGACACGCCGCTGTATCAGAGCCTGCTCAACAATCAGAGCTTTAAATATAATATGGAAGAATTCGGAAAAAGCTTAATAATCACTCATAATACGTCCAATACCTTGAGCGGATATACATATTTTACCGTTATACCCTACAGCAGTCTTAACAGACTACAGATAATCGAGATATTATTCGCGCTGTCGGTATTTGTGCTGTTCGGTATTATAACGGTTTTATTCTCGATAAGGCGTACCGATCGTTTCATTACGCCCCTGAACCGCGCTATCGCCACCATCGCGCCTCAGCAAAGACCGTCGGGGAATATTCTCGATTCGTTTATGCTCGCGGCTGCGAATATGCGCAAGCTCAATTCGGATCTGTCCTCCGCGCTGCCGTTCGCGCAGGAAAAATATCTCATGGATTATCTGAATTCCACCGAATACACGATCGATGATAAAACACAAAATATGCTTCACAGCTCGCTGCTGTTCAAAAATGAATATTTTTCGTTCGTCATAATTCAGACATACCCGACAAATTTGGTTTATGAGACCTATACGCCGGAGGAACGCGCCAATATCGAGATCGGACTTTATACCATTATAAAGCAATTGTTCGCTATGAAATATCCGTCATTTGCGTTCGCCGCGGATAAAAACGTGTTATATATTATCCTGAACACGACCGAAACCGATACGCTTGACGATATATCGAATATTATCGGCGAGATAAATCAGCTGTTTTCCGAAGACGCAAGCTATCTCAATCTTTACGCCGGGCTTGGCGGCAATTACAAGGGCTGGGAGGGATTGAAGCAAGCGTATAAAGAGGCTATAACAAATCTGACGCGTATAAACAAGGTCTCGTCCACGCTTGCGTCAAACCGTGAGGAGTCTTTAAACGACGCTAAAATCGCAAAGCTTTATAACGCGCTTATATCATTTGATACCGAGCTTGCGCTGAGGCTGATAAACGAATACTGCCAAAACGCGGCTCAGGATCAGCGGCGGTTAAAGCAGCTCTATACGCAGATACTCACCACTATATTTAAGGTTATGCGGACAAGAAATATTTCGTATAATGAAAATCGGCTCGATTTCGAGGTGTATTCAAATATACTCTCCAAGTCATGCACGGATATATACAGGGAAATAATTTTGCTGCTCGATAAGATCAAGGAGGCGGAAAACTCAAACAGCTATGAGAATTTAGGCGCGGAAATTATAGATTATATAAACGCGAACTTTACATCGGACGACATATCGCTCGAATCGCTCGCCGAGCTGTTCAAGGTAAAACCCACATATATATCTACGCTTGTTAAAAATACGCTTGGAGTAGGATTTCACAAATACCTCACATCTCTTCGCGTATCAAAATCCAAGGAGCTGCTGGCGCACACAGATATGAAGATCGATGATATTTATACTGCGTGCGGCTTTTACAGCAAGCCGACATTTTTCCGCACGTTTAAGCAGGATACCGGCGTTACTCCGAATGAATACAGAAAAACACAGTCATAGATCTGTTAAAATTATAATAATGTTTATAAAAAATAATACTATCCTTTTTTAAAGTTTTGAAAATCATCAAAGCTATTGTTTCTTGAAAATGATCCAAGTACGGCTTAATATGATAGCATAAATCTCTTGAAAGGATAGATACACAATGAACAATATTACAGTTGACTTTTCAAAACAGAGCGGAGTAATGAAACCGCTTCACGGCATGAATAATGCTCCGGTATCGTGGGTCTTTAAAAGCTTTCTCGATAAGTTTGTATCGGAGCTTGGCACGCCGTATTTCAGGCTCCACGACGCCAGGGTGGGAATTGATGTGCATATTGCCGATATAAGCGGTATGTTTCCCGATTTCTCAAAGGATGAAAACGATCCGTTAAGCTACGAGTTTGCCGTGACCGATTTATATATAAAGAAGATAGTCGAGTCCGGCAGCGCCGTGTTCTTCCGCCTCGGTCAGTCTATCGAATGGGGTCCGATAAAGCGGTATATCGCGCCGCCGTCCGATTATGAGAAGTGGGCGCGTATATGCGAGCATGTGATCCTCCACTACAACGAGGGCTGGGCGGACGGCTTTGATTACGGTATAAAATATTGGGAAATATGGAACGAGCCGGAAATGCCGCCGATGTGGCTCGGCACTCCGGAGGATTTTTACCGGCTCTATGATGTTACCTCAAAGCATTTAAAGCAGCGGTTCCCGCATCTGAGTATAGGCGGTTACGCCTCATGCGGGTTCCCCGAAGTAACGCGGAAGGAATGTAACGAGCATGAGCTTACTGTTATGCCGCTTTTTCACGGGTTTCTCGACTATATAAAAGAGCATGGGTCGCCTATCGATTTCTTTTCATGGCACATCTATTCGCATGATACCGAAGAAATAATATCACAGGCGGCATACGCCAAAAACGCGCTTAATGAAGCCGGACTTTCGGATATAGAAACATTCCTTACGGAATGGAATCATTTTGACGCGTTCAAGCGTCAGGGCATGGCGGGAGCCTGCTACGTCGGCGGAGCGCTATGCGCGCTTCAGTGCGCCGGTACACTTGACGGCGCTATGTACTATGCCGCAGCGTCAGCGCTTACTTATAACGGACTGTATGATAATGTAACAAAAACTCCCGATAAACCGTATTATGCATTTTCGGCGTTTAATACGCTTTATAAACTGGGCGGATTTGTAATGCCTGAGTGCGGTATTCCGCATATGTACGCGTGCGCGGCAAAAAATGACAGCGGCGGCGCGGTTATGATAGTAAATTCATCAGAGAAACCTCACTGTATTTCCGTAAATCTGAACGGGCTTGATAATAAAACAACAGCCGGTATTTATATACTTGACGCGGATCATGATTTGGAGCTTATGAATTGTATAAGCTTTGGCGGTTCCGACGCGCGGATAGCATTAAACGTAAAGGAGCAGTCGATCATTTTAATTGAGACTAAAATGGGCTGGGAATGAATTATGAAATTAAACGAGATTCACATAAGAGACCCGTTTATCTTATCCGATAACGGAAAATATTATATGTACGGAACACGCGGATATGAATCAAGCGGGTCTTTCTCAGGACTGGACGTTTACGATAGCACAGACCTTGAATGCTGGTCAGCTCCAAAAAACATACTTTCTCTCCCTTCAGATTTTTGGGGCACAGAGGATTGCTGGGCTCCGGAGGTGCACAGATACAACGGCAGATATTATATGCTCGTTTCGTTTAAGAGTCCGTCGCATAGACGCGCGACTCATATTCTTGTATCGGACAGTCCCTCCGGACCCTTCGTGCCTCACGGCACGGAGCCTGTAACGCCTCCGGACTGGGAGTGTCTTGACGGTACGCTGTATGTAGAGGATAATATTCCATATATAGTATTCTGTCACGAATGGCAGCAGATCGGTACGGGCGAAATATGCGCAATAAGGCTTACGCCCGATCTGAAACGCGCCGCAGGTGATCCGTTCGTGCTTTTTAACGCTTCGGAGCCGGACTGGGCAGACGGAATCAAAACGCATATCGGAACAGCGTTTGTTACAGACGGACCGTTTCTGCGTAAGCTTTCCGACGATCGGCTTCTTATGATATGGTCAAGCTTTTCAAAAGGCAGATATATTGAAGCGGTATCATTTTCGGATAACAACAAGCTTACGGGAAAATGGCTGCACAGCAGTAAACCGCTATTTAAAGCGGACGGCGGTCACGGCATGCTTTTCACGTCGTATGACGGCAGACTGATGTTTGTTATGCATTCGCCGAATATTCCACCCAATGAGCGCCCGTCGATAACCGTTATGGACGAGCAAAAATTATCCGAAAAATATACGCTGTAAGGAGAAAAAAATGGACTCATTATATATAGGCATAATACTGTTTTGCAGAGTAGCGCAGCATTTATGCAATAAAAAAACAAGCAACGAGATAAGAGAGCTGCCGGTGTTCATACACTATGCGGCGGTGCGTCAGATCCTTTCCGCGCTTCTTGCCGTATTACTTATAATCATAGCGCGTAACGGATTTCACTGCGATTTTCGCACGGTCCTCATTGCCGCTTTTTCGGGACTGATGCTTGTTCTGAATATGGCGTGCAGTATTACCGCTTTAAAAAGCGGCACGATCGCGCTCAATTCGCTTTTCAATACGGCAGGACTGCTCGTTCCGTGCTTTGCCGGGATATTCCTTTTTAATCAGCCGATGTCGTTCGGGCAGTGGATAGGACTTGCCGTTTTATTCGTAGCGGCATATTTGCTTATAGGCAGCTCTAAAAGCATATATAAAGGATTTTCCGCAAAAACGCTGCTTATCCTTTTGGGCGGGATGCTCTCAAACGGCTGTATAATGCTTGCGCAGGAAATGTTCTCGCACTATGTTCCCGACGGAAGCGTGTCTGTATTTTCATTCTTTTCATTCGGTATTTTAGGGCTTTTCCTTACTGTGCTCACACCGATAACATACAGAAGATCGCACCGTGAGATCGCAAAGCTGTCGCCGTCGCTTATAAGATACGGCGTTATCCTGTCGCTTACGGTATTTATAATCAATCAGCTTGTAACATTGTCGGCGTCACTCATTCCTCCCGCTGTTTTATTCGCTTTTGTAAACGGCGGAAGTATGATGATCGGCGCGATCGTTGCGGCTGTTAAATTCCATGAAAAGCTTACCGTGAAAAGCGCAATAGGAATAATGCTCGGGCTTGCGGCTCTGATAATGATTAAAATTTTATAAGGAGCGATACATATGCTTTTTAAAACGACAAATCTGAAGGTGAATTTTTCCTCATATGCCTCGGACGGCAGCGGCAAGCCCGTTTTCAGCTGGGGCGCGGAGGGCGCGGGCAAATACCAAAGCGAATACCGTATCGTTGTCCGCGACACTGACACAATATACTGGGACAGCGGATTTGTAAAAAGCGCCTCCCAAACAGCCGTATATAACGGCTCCGCCCTCCCCTGCGGCAGAGAGCTTCAATGGGAGGTCGAAATACGGGATGAAAACGGCGTGCTGAGCGAGAAAGGCATATCGCGTTTTGTAACGGCAAGCGTTGATAAATGGGAGGCTGAGTGGATCTGTTCTCCCCTTGAAACCGCGCATGAAGCGCAGTATTTCAAAAAAAGCTTTACTCTGTCGGAGATACCCAAATCAGCGGTGTTGTATCACTGCGGACTCGGTCTGGATAAAGCTTATATAAACGGCATACAAACAAATGATTATTGTCTCGCTCCCGATTTCACGAACTATAAAAAGGAATGTCGCTATGTTACCGATATAATTGATGTAAATATGCTTTCGATTGGCAAAAACAGCATTAATATAACGGTATGCGGCGGCTGGCGAAAAAACTACGGGAAATATCTCGACAATATGTCAAAAGCGCGTGAAATAGAGTTTATGGGCGGCATGTGTCTTATTGCGCAGCTTGTTCTCCTCTTTTCCGACGGGCGCAGACAGGTTATATCCACCGACGATACATGGGACGTCTCCTGCGGAGAGATCACATACTCGCATCTGTTCGGCGGTGAAACATATGACGAGACCGCTAAAAAGCGTACGGTCTCCGCCGTGTACTCCGATTTCGCGCCGGAAAAGCTTGTGCCAAAAGCGACAGAGCCCGTGAGGGTAAAACGCCGTATCACGCCTATAAATTCGTACATGATCGGAGATAAGACCATATATGACTTTGGTGAAAATCTGTCCGGCGTAATACGTCTCCGCGCAGTCGGTCACGCGAGCAAGGGCTGTCGGTTCACACTTCGCCACGCGGAGACTCTTACGCCCGACGGCGAGCTGCATACCGGTCCGCTGCGAAGCGCGGAGGCAACCGACAGATATATCTGCCGCGGCGGTAATTGCAATATTGACTGCAAGCCCGAATTTACATATCACGGCTTCCGATATGCCGAGCTTACCGTAGACGGTGAATTTGACGGTGATATTTCTTTAACCGCGCTTAAATTTTATACCGATATTGACGCAGACGGATTTTTTAAATGCTCTGATCCCGTTGTAAACGAGATCTATCATGCCGCGATACGCACCGAACGCTGCAACATACACTCGATTGCAACAGACTGCCCGCAGCGCGATGAGCGAATGGCATGGATGAACGACGCGACGGTTCGATTTATGTTTATGCCGTATAATTTCTCGGTCGCAAGACTGTTTGAGAAGATAACGGATGACATTGCAAACGAGCAGGACGAGCTTGGCAGAATAACCTGTACAGCGCCGTTTGTGTTTGGCGAGCGCCCGGCTGACCCGGTCTGCTCCGCTTATCTTATAGCGGCTATGGAGCATTATCGCATAACAGGCTCAACATCTGTAATAGCCTCGCACTATGACGGGTTTGTGAAATGGAGCGATTATCTTAAATCACGGGAGCGTGACGGTATCGTGGACTACTCCTATTACGGCGACTGGGCAGGGCCGGAGGACGCATGTGTGGACGTTGATACAATAGGTGATACGGATAAAGAGGTATTGGAGGGCTTTGAGCCGGGCGCGGCACACTCAAAATATATACCGGGTAAGCTTATTTCTACCGGCTGTCATTATATGAATTACAGGCTTCTTACGGAATTTGCGAAGCTGCTCGGCAAGCAGCGGGACAGAATTAAATTTGAAGCCGAAGCGCAAAGAATTCGGGCTGCATATCTTAAAAAGTGGGTAAAAGACGGTACGGTATTTAACGGTTCGCAGGGCTGCCAGGCATTTTCGCTGTTTATCGGGATCTTGCCCGAGGCTCGACGGCAGCGGGCTGCGGATGTCATGGCAAAGTCCGTCATATCATCCGGAATGAGAATAACTACCGGCAATATCGTAACGCCTATGCTGCTTGATATGCTCTCCGAATACGGATATTGCGACATTGCCTGGGAGCTGCTTTCGCGAACAGATTATCCGTCACTCGGATATATGCTTACGCGCGGCGCGACAACTCTTTGGGAAAGATATGAGCTCAAGGACGATGTCGGCATGAACTCACACAATCATCCGATGCATGGCGCGTCAGTCGGCTGGCTGTATCGCTCCCTTGCGGGATTTAAGGTATCGGAGCCGCTCAAAAAATATTCGCTCCGCCCATGTATCCCCGAAAAAATGCGTTTCTTTGAGATGCGCATACCGCTTTTATGCGGCGGTATATATATAAAATACGAAAAACGAGATGAAACGTGCCATTTGCTTATCGACGTGCCGTTTAATACAGAACTGACTCTTTCGTTTTGCGGCAACGCTTATAAGCTGAATTCGGGATTTCATCATATAAAAGGAAATGTCTGATATTGGAATTGGCACAGCTTGTAAAACCGAAGACGACACAACAGGTAATAATATAAATCACCCAAGCGATTTTCTCTCAAGGGTCTACGCACAGGCAATATTAAAATCATTTAAATAATCAAGGAGGTACAAAATGAAAACTATCAAAGACAAACAAATTCTTGTAGGAGCCGATTTTGCCGGATTCCCGCTAAAGGAAGCAGTTACAGAACACCTGAAAAATAAAGGCTGGACCGTTACAGACATAGGTGTGCGGGCAGACTCCGATCCGGATGATACGGATCTGATGTTCCATCGCGTTGGACTTCGCGCCGGCGCAATGATTGCCGAGGGCGAGTTTGAGCGCGCGCTGCTCTTTTGCGGAACCGGTATGGGCATACACATCGCGGCAAGCAAATGCCCGCATGTTCATGCCGGAGTGGTAGAAAGCGTACCCGCCGCGCTTCGCGCGATAACCGGAAACGGTGTAAATGTACTTGCTATGGGCGCGTTCTATGTGGCGCCTCAAATGGGTTGTGACATCGCGGACGCATATCTCAACGCGGAGCTCGGCAGCGGCTATGAATGGTGGCATAATTTTTATGAATTCCACAAGCTTGCTATAGACGAGCTTGAAGCGTTTAATTACGAGGAGTATAAGGCAAACGGCTTCAAAGTAAACAAGCTGGGCGACTTTCCCCTTAAGCTTGAAACAAAGCCCTAACCGGCCGGTAACATTGTCGGGGTGCATTTGACGGCTGAGACAAGCTTAGGTGTATGTATATTACCTGTAATATAATAACACTTAAAAGGCATATCGCGGAATTCCATGCGATATGCCTTTTAAAGTTATGTTCGATAAATTCGCTATACGAAAAATTGTCAGTCAAGGCAAAAATATAAATTCAGCCTCAAACGCCAAAAAAATATCAGAAATTTTGCAATCAAACCGTCCGCCCTTTCATACAAACTCGCACATTACGGAGTTTGCCACATCCAGTCCGCGCTCGGTCAGCCTGTAAAAGCCGCCGTCATATTCCATTACGCCGAGCCCGATAAATTTCCCGAGCAACCCGCCGTACTTGTCGGATATATCGCATCCGAACCGTCTCTTAAACTCCGCTTCCGATACGCCCGCCGTCTTTCGCAAACCGAGCATCATAAATTCGCCCGTTTTGTCGTCCTCTGTTAGTATTTCCCGCTCGCCGCTCCGATAGTTCCCGCTCATATACTGTGAAAAAGAGTCCGTATTACTATATCTTGCGCCGTCGATATATGACGCCGCCGCAATGCCCACGCCTATATATTCGTCACAGTCCCAATACTTCATGTTGTGCCGCGACTCGCAGCCGGGTATGGCATAATTTGAAATCTCGTAACGCAATAATCCGCACTCCTTTAGAAAAGCCGCCGTATAGTGATACAGCCTGCGGTCATTGTCCTCGTCCGGCGCATTATATATACCCCTGTCATACTTTTCCTTTATCGGAGTTCCGTCCTCCACTATTAAGCTGTACACGCTTATATGCTTTATCGGAAGCGATACGGCGCGATTTAGCGAGGTCCTAAAGCTGTCGTCTGTCTGGTACGGCAGCGACGCCATCAGGTCTATGCTGATATTATTAAATCCGCAGCCGGCAGCAAGCAGTACCGTATCATATGCGGTTTTCGCGTCATGAATACGCCCCGCCGCCCTCAGCTCCGTGTCATTAAACGACTGCACGCCTATGCTCAAACGGTTTATCCCCCCGTTTAGCATAGCCTTTAATTTTTCCCGCGTAAGCGTTCCGGGATTTGCCTCCATTGTCCATTCGCAGCCGTCCGCAATTTTAAAATTCGCCGCGACAGCCGCGCACAGCCGCGAAATCCGATACGGCGCGAGCACCGACGGGGTTCCGCCGCCTATAAATATTGTGTCTATGGCAGCTCCGCGATACTCTGACATTTCCGAAATAAGCGCGTCTATATATCCGTCATGCTCCCGCTCCATCCCAGAAAATGATACAAAATCGCAGTATTCGCACTTTTTTACGCAGAACGGTATGTGTATATATAAGCCCTTCATATATATCTTCCTTTCCGCCGCTATTCAAAAAATAAGGACTGCAATCCCATGCAGTCCTCATAATTCTTTGTCTTACGCAAGCTTCGCAAGCTTAATCGCCAACTGTGACTTTTTTCTCGCGGCCTTGTTCTTGTGAACAATATTATGCGCCACAGCCTGGTCAAGCTTCTTAACAGCGTCTTTAAACAGCTCCGCTGCCTCTGCCTTATTTCCCGCGGTTACCGCCGCTTCAAACTTCTTGATTGCGGTCTTAAGAGCAGTCTTGCGAGCCGTGTTAATGGCAGTTTTTTTCTCGATTACCTTAACACGTTTCTGCGCTGATTTAATATTCGGCAAAATTCACACCTCCACAAATTTAATACATGATACTATATTAGTATAATACATACGCTGAAAAATTTCAAGTACTTTATTAAATTTTTTTTGATTTTTTCCGAAATAGTTAATATACGGTCGGATGTGTGAGGGTTTTTTATCCAAAACCACCAAATCAAGCCTTTATGCCTCTCATACTACGTAATACCCGCCATTTGCTTGAAATAACCGAGGCTTGCAAACTCCTTCTCAGCCTGTGCGCTTACATATTTTTCGGTTATGTCGCTCGTCTCTTTGTAGTATTGGTCATCTTTCGCGGAAAATGAAAGCATACGCTTATCCGGACAGCCCGCTATATACCGCATAACCGCCGCCGCGCCCGGCGACGTCTTTATATCCTCCGCTCCATGGTGCGCCCGACATACCATGCACCCCTTTCCGGGGCTGAAATACTCCGCGCCGCCGCCGCATACTCCGCAGCTGTCAAGCCGCGGCATGTACCCGCCCGCGCACATAAGCTTAAGTTCATACGCGCTTTTAAGCTTCAGGTACGGCTCGTCCCTGTACGCCGCCGCGTACGCTATGTTTAAAAACAGAGATAAAATCCGTCTATCCGGATTGGCCTCGCCCAAAAGCGTATAAGTAATATCCGCAAGGTATACGAGAAGCGACAGCTTTGTTATGTCCTCGCTTACCGGATAGAAGCCGTCTAAAATATCGGCCGAAACAACGGTCATTATCTCGCCGCGCGACGGGCGCAGCTTGAAATCGCCGTAGCACAGCATCTGGAACGCGGCAGCGTTCGACGCCTTTTTGCCTCTCACTCCGTAGCGCACGGCCTTTATTATCCCCTCGTCCTCTGTAAATATCGAGAGCATTCTGTGCGCGTCGCCGTAATTATTCTGTTTTATTATAATTCCCCGCGATACCAGTTCGTCCATCAGATAATATCGTCATCCTTATACCCAAAGTTTTTAATGAGATAATCGCTGTTGCGCCAGTCGTCCTTTACCTTTACCCACAACTCAAGATATACCTTTCTGCCGAGCATATGTTCTATATCCGCCCTCGCCATGGTTCCGATTTTTTTAAGCATCTCGCCGTTCTTTCCTATTATAATTCCCTTATGGCTCTTGCGCTCACAGTTAATCGTCGCGTTAATCTCCGTCACCTTCGGCTTTTGCCGCATCCGCGTTATTTCTATGGCGATACCGTGCGGAACCTCCTCCTCGAGCAGCCATAGCATCTTTTCACGGATTATCTCCGCCGCAATCTGCCTTTCGGGCTGGTCCGTTACCATGTCCTCATCATAGAACATGGGGCCTTCCTCAAGATAACTCTGTATTATCGAAAGCAGACTGTCCACCCCGTCCCGCTCCTTCGCGCTTATGGGGATAATATCCTCAAAATCATGTATGCTTGAAAAGTCGGCAATCATAGGGAGTAAATCTTCCTTCTTGACCGTATCTATTTTATTTATTACAAGCACCGCCGGTATTTTCAGCTTGCCTATATTTCCCGCAATCTCGCGCTCCTTATCGCGTATGCCCTTTGACGCGTCCACAACGAATATTACCACATCCGTGTCGCGCATACTCTCGTTCGCCGCCTTTACCATAAACTCGCCCAATTTATTATGCGGATTGTGTATTCCGGGCGTATCGGTAAATATTATCTGCGCCTCGTCCGTAGAGTATATCGCTAATATCTTGTTCCGTGTCGTCTGCGGCTTGTCCGATATTATAGCTATTTTCTGCCCCGCTATAGCGTTTAGTAATGTGGATTTTCCCACGTTCGGCATCCCGATTATCGCGCAGAAGCCTGATTTAAATTTGTTATTCTGCATTAAATTCTCCTATCTGTTACTGTGTACCTATCCGACTGAGTTAAAGAATACTGCGCGTCCGGTTTTGGCGATTTCTCAAACAAACGGCATAATAACGCGCAGTAATCGCTTCATTGCCGGATAGTATCTTCTATTTCTCTTGTCAGTCCTAATTTATTTAAAGTCTCGTTTTGCTTCTCTATCATATACGCCTCGCCGTCCGGATCGTCCACATGGTCCCAACCCAAAAGATGAAGCATTGAATGTGCCGTTAAAAACGCCAGTTCGCGGCGCAGACTGTGTCCGAGCTCTTCCGCCTGCTCCGCCGCGCGCTCGATTGAAATTACAATATCGCCCAACATTACAAATCCGTTCTCTGTCTCGAACTCCGCGTCAGTTTCATCCCCGTCCCATTCAAGCATCGGGAAAGACAATACATCGGTCGCGCGGTCCATGCCGCGATACTCCCTGTTTATGGCGCGTATACCGTTATTGTCGGTAATCGTAAGGCTTATCTCCGCGTCAAAATTGCAGTCCTCGCCCTCCATTACCGTTTCCGCCACGAGCTTCAGCTCGTCAAGCTGCCGTTCGGAAATCACGCGGCTTGTTTCATTCTCAAATATAAACTCAACCATTGCCTATCTCCGATTTATCTTCTTTGAGCGCGGCGGCGCTCCCTGTCCTCGTCATATTTCGCGTACGCCTTTATAATCTGCTGTACCAGCGGATGCCTTACGACGTCCTTGTCCGTGAACCGGCAAAACGCAATTCCCTCTATTCCGCTCAGTATCTTCATTGCCTCCTTGAGTCCGGAACGCTTGTCCCCGGGAAGGTCAATCTGTGTTATGTCGCCTGTAACAATCGCGTGCGAACCGTAGCCGATACGGGTGAGGAACATCTTCATCTGTTCGGGCGTGGTATTCTGCGCCTCGTCCAGGATTATAAACGCGTTATCGAGCGTGCGTCCTCGCATATACGCAAGCGGCGCAACCTCTATAACTCCCCGCTCCTGATAGCGCAAAAATCCCTCGCCGCCCAGCATTTCATACATTCCGTCATACAGCGGGCGCAGGTACGGGTCTACCTTGTTCTGCAAATCGCCCGGAAGAAAACCGAGCTTTTCCCCCGCCTCAACCGCCGGTCTTGTAAGAATTATTCGGCTTACCTCGCGCCGCTTTAACGCCATTACCGCCTTTGCCACAGCCAGATATGTTTTGCCCGTTCCCGCTGGGCCTATCCCGAACACTATTGTGTTCTTATCTATCGCCTCGACATATTTTTTCTGGCCGAAGGTCTTTGTCTTTATCGGCTGACCTTTTATATTGATTGCAACGCAGTCCGAACCGAGCTTTGAAAGATCTATGCCGCCGTCCTCCTGCTCCATAGAAATAGCGTACATGATTTTCTGCTCGTCAACGTGCTCGCCGTTGCAAAGCATTGTTATAATCATATGGATTACGTCTCCCGACCTCTCCACCGCGCTTTCCTCGCCGGTAATTCTAACTCCCTCGTCGCGCAGCGACACGCTGACATTAAACGCCTTTTCTATAAGCTTAATGTTTGAGTCATATCTGCCGAAAAGCTCGGCGGCATCCATGTTGTCCGGTACCTCTATCATTCGTTTTATCAATACATTCACTCCTCAATCGGTATTTCAATACCTATATTTTCCTTTAAGTACATTCTAAGCTCCACCCTGAACCCGTTTTTATTCTCCTTATATGACAGCTTTTCATCGGTTTTCACCGCGCCCGTTCCGAGCTTGCGGCAGATTTTTTCTTCGAGCTGCTCGCGCGCTCTTAAAAGCACCTCGTCCTTTTCCAGCCCGCGCGTGACCTCGTTTATTTCCGCCACCTCATGCGTTGTTATTGAAATCCCCGTATAACCGATAACGGGAATATCCAAATGCTTTCTGTTGTCCGCCAAATCATAATCCTTAAACCCGCAGCTTATATCCCTGTACAGATTAAAATCCCTGCCGAATAATGTTACGGTAAACCGTTTTTTTGTCTCGCCCGTTTTTATTCTCAACGTTTCCGTGTTCTTAAAGCTGCCCTCGGCCGCGCGTATGGTGTCCGCAATAATTTTCGCGTCCGAATGTACATAAATATATTTTTCGGGATAGCCCTCCTTAAAAACAGCCACCTTTCCCGAAACGAGCGTCTGCCCGGCGGTTACCGCCATGCCCGCGTTGACGCGCCTTTCCCCGTGGTAAATATCCGCGCTCGTAACCCAGCCGTCACAGGCAGCTATAATATCTGTCGGCTCCTTTTCGGTTCTCATTTTGGGCACGGGC
>CANRAG010000064.1 GCA_947628515.1 uncultured Clostridia bacterium
TTTTCATGCTTTTCATATTCCTTCGTGCTTATATGTATACGCCACTCCTGCTCGCCCTTAAAAAAATACCTGAGCGTAAGCTTTCCGTGTTCGGGCTTTATAATGTACGTCTTACGCGCCTTTTCATATCCCAAAAGCGACAGCTCCTCGTCTATCGGCACATCGCTTTCGTCCTGCGGCGTAAAAGTGACCTCATACGTTATGTCGTCATAAAACCTGAAAATACCGTCTATACTTTCCACGGTTATAACACTTTCCGCATCCGCCTTTACAACAGACGGAGTTACCCTGAATTTTTTTAACACCTCATCCATATTATTTCCTCCCACACTCACGCTAAATTAAGAGTTTATCCTATCGCCTCAACGGCGCATCTGTAAGGGAATATTCCGAGCAGATATTCCTCCTCTATTTTATTCGGTATATCGCAGAAAAAAACATAATCGATATTCCCGTCGGTATTTCCCCTGACAGACACGTCGGTAACGCTCACGTCAATATCGCTGAGCTTCTTTACCGCATAGCTCTGAAAACCCTGCTCGCTCACATCGAAAATCTCCAGTGCCTTCTGCTTATGCAGCGTCATAAACGAGCTGCTCGAATGAAGAATTATCTGGGCAAGAAGTATTATGACCGTCGCCGACAATCCGACTACGTACATTCCCGCGCCAATCGCCATTCCTATGCCTGAGGTCGCCCATATTCCCGCGGCGGTCGTAAGTCCTTTTATACCGCCTCTTTGAAAATATATTATCCCCGCGCCCAGGAAGCCCACTCCGGTCACTATACCGGCAGACATTCTCGACGGGTCAAGCTTTATGGTTTCCCCAACTACATCGTAAAACCCATACTTCGATATCACCATCATCAACGCCGACGCACACGCAACTATACAATGCGTCCGCATCCCGGCCTCCTTAGCTCTGTTCTTTCGTTCAAATCCGATGCCCACTCCGCAGAAGCAAGCCAGAAGCATACGGAAAACCATATCTATATGCAATTGATGTATAATCTGAAGCAATTCTTTTTACCTCCCATCAGCACCCTGTTAGCCTTTCCCTCCCATCAGCCGCAGCGCCTTGTCTATCGCCGCAGCCGCGTAAGAGGCAAAGCCGTGGTTTCGGCTCTTGTACCCTGAAAGATGCTCCCAGAGCGTTCCGCTCTCCCTTGCCATTGGCAGGAATATGGACTTTATCTCATTGAGCGCCTTATCGGGCATATTCATATCGAGCAAAATATCTATCTTCAAATACACTCCCATAAACATTTCCGCTTTTAAAATGTCGGGGTATTTCTCGCGCCGCGGCGTTGTGAACACGTCCGTAAGCATACGTCGCAGCGGCTTATATGTATTGTCGCCCTTTTGCGACGTGCCCAAAAACAGCGCGTAATACTGCGTCGTCTCCGAACGCTCGTCGGTGTTTTCAAGCCGCCCGTGCGCATTTCGCACCGCACGGTCGCAAAACAGCTTGCCGTCGAACGCCATATCGCGAATAACATTATTTATATTATCCGCCTTCTCTATCCACTCCGCGCGCCCGTAGACCGCTCCGAGCTCCGAAAGCATTTTCGCGTACAGCATATTCGTAGCCCAGCTCACGTCGCGCACTCTGTCGTTAAGCGCCGACCACTCCACAAAATTGAAATTATCCAATCTTTCAAGCAGTCCGAATTCATTCTCAAATCCCTTGAAATATTCAACAAGCCTTTCGAGCTGCTCTTTAAACTTCGGCTTATCCGCCGCTCCGCCGCGCTCGGTTACATATTCGCATATTTCGAGCGCGTACCACATCGCCCACTGCGGAATGAACTCGCCTATCGTCACGTCGCCGGGGTAGATCATGTTCACCATGCCCGGGTCTTCTTTCCTGTCGCCGCCCTTTGCGTAGTTATCCAAAAACGCTTTTTCCACGACAGAGCCGCCCGTGAAAAACCGCTCCGCACGACCCGTGTAAAAGCTGTCGAAAAGCCAGCCCGCGCGTTCGCGCGACGGGCAATCCATGTATATATCTATAACATTATGGCGGAATGTGCGAACCGCCGCGTCGTATATCTCGGCAAGCTCCGCGTCCTCGGGCACACTTGACGTTATCAGTTCATTCGGGAACGCGAACTCTCTCATGCCCACATATTCCGCTTCCGCCTCGCCTTCCATAACGATTATCTCAATATAGCGCGCGGAATACGGCTCGAAGCTCGTGAGATCCCATTCGCCCTCGGGCAGCGTCCACTCTATAAGATTTACGGTGTTGAAATCCTTGACATACAAACTGTAGTCATCATCCTTCTGCTCGGAGAACGAAAGTATTATACGCGTGTTCGCCTTTGCTTTAAGCTTCAACCGGAAGAAGCCCGCGATAACGACTCCCATATCCCACATCCCGCAGCTTCCGGCGCGGAGCTTTCCGTCAGGCTTTGCGGCGCAGTAATCGGTCTTTATCCTGAGCCATTCCTCATAGGCGTGGGACTCAAGCTCCGACATTGGGAAATGCACTTTATTTTCGGGGTCGGCTATATAGCGCCGCATAGGGTATCTGTTATTCTCCTCCTTGCGCCATTTCCCCGCTGCGGGTAAACGCTTCGCCCAAAGCTCGGTAAGCTCTACGTAAGGCACGTCGCGCATACCGAATTTCACATCCGTATGAACACGCTCAAACTCGGCTTCGACAAGCTCCTTTGTCATATCCCAGCTTTCGGTAAAATGACGCTGAACCGAATATCTCACGGTTTTTTGCACATGCTGCCTGTTCTCGAAACACTTAAAACCGCCATGCCCCGTCGCCGCGGCTATCTCGCCCTCGGTCTCGAGCTCAGCCATTATAAACGACGGCTGCATAACCCCGTTAAACGCCGGACAATTGTAACCGACGACGCGTACGGTTATCAATCCCGTGCCGCGCGGCACGTCTATTTCGTCCACGGCGCCGTAGCCGTGAGCTTTTCTCGCGGGCCCGAAATGAACCTGCGCGCCGTCAAAAAACACACTGTAAAAGCTCGCTCCGCCTACGCGAAGTACGCCCCCGCGCGGTGCCGTACACATCAATTCCGCGCAGATATTAATATCTTTTTCTTTGCCCTTTATCCATATCGGCACGGCTCTTTTGCATACGCACATATGATTTTCCTCCATTTAAAATCCTCCTCAACGGTATACAAACACTCTTTGCAGTGTGCCCTCGTTCGTCTGGACAAGCACACGCGACGCCTCTCCGTTTGCCGTCTGAGTTTTTATATCCTCTATCGTACCCGTGTATACCTTATCCCGCGCGGAATCGTAAACCGCGATCGGAGTGGCGGCGGTCAGCTTTAATATCTCGTCAAAATCATTGCCGCTGTCCCAGCCGATTTTAAGATAATAATCGAGCCTGTCGTTGGCATAGCCCGAAACGACCCTGCCCTTGTCATACGGCAGCTCGCGGCTCGCCGCGCCAACCGCGGCGTCGTCGCCCGCACGCGTCACTATGCTCACACTCTCGAGCTTATTATTATTTGTCGCGGTCGTCGCGACACGCAGAACGTCGCCTCTGTGCAGGTCATATTTATCGAGTTCCAAATAGTCGCTCGCCTCATATTCGGTAAAGGAGTTTCCGTCGGTGCACGAGAGCATCCATACAATATCACCGTCGGCGTTTACAGCCTCATATACCTTGTCAACCATCCTTATCGGATGCGTGGTTCCTATCGTACCGTAAGTGAGCTGTCTCGTAACGATATACTGCTCAACAAAATTATCCTTCTGCGTGGTCCTGTAGCTCACCGCGCCGCGATAATCATCCCACGCCCTGGGTTTACCGACAATACATCTTGAATAGTCGTCGCCCAAATTCTGGGGCACAAAGAACACCTTCGTATTGCCGTCTACAAGCATATTTACGCCGATCCTGCCCTGACCGCTCGTATACATAGCCTGGTTCACGCTCGCCAGATCCTGCTTTATCGTCCGATTCACGGTAAGCGGGTGGCTTGCCCCGTCGTCGGGATACGCGCGGTCTATGCGCCTTATCTCGCCGCTGTCGTTCAGTGTTATGAGCGCTATCTGCTGCACCGGCTTCGAATAAACGGTTCCGTCCGTTGAAATAGCCTCGTACGCAAGTTGATTGCCCTTAAAGCTCTTCCCGTCAATGTTAAGCTTGGGCGCGGCGTTATATGAATTTATTGTTCCGTCCTCCGAGAGTATCTTAAGCAATACGGAGTTTGTTATCTCTTCCTCGCTGTACGCGCCCGACAGTATAAATCCGACAAATCCGTTCGTCGAAACGCCACTCGTTTCCACTGCCGCGATATATCCGTTAAAATCGAGATAACCGCTTATAACAGAGTCAAGACGTATTTTTTGCAGCACACTGTCATTAAACGTTTCGTACGTATCGCCGTTGATAATTATGTATCCGTCGCTGTTGATATTTTCAACCGCTCCGCCAATCACCGTATTGGACTGAATGATTTTTACAACATCTTTATCCTCGGACTCGAACACACTCAGAATATCGTTGTGCTTTATGTCAGATACGTCTACAGCGTTCCCGTCCGCATCGAGCAGATGCATAATGTCATAGTCGCTCTCATTGAGAGAAACCCGCTCTCCGCCGTTTCTGTCATACGCATATATATCTTCCTTGTTCTCCACGTCCGACACCATGATATTCCGATATGACTCCGCCAGAACAATATCATAACCATGTCCCGACGACTCGAGAAGCGTAAGACGGGTATGCCGCTTTGACGCGTATCTCTCAAGTCCGTTTCCCGTATATCGTCCGTTATATATGATCGCAGCTTCGGTAGATATGTTCACCCTTCGCTGTTTATTGTCTTCCGTATAGTATTTAAGCCGACCTGTTTCCGGATCATACTCCGAATCCTCGTCTATTGTTATTACAAGCTCATTGCTGTCGCCGTTTTGCGCCGCCCAAACAAGGCGGTCGCTGTCATCGTCAAGCCAAACATAGTCAACGCGTCTGCCAAGGAGCTTGCTGAAATCTTCGCCATAGGAATCATATTTAACTCCGCCTATAACGACCGCGTTGGCATCGCTCTCTATGCCGTATATGTCCGCGCCGTTCGCGGCGGTCATAAGCTCGCGCTCCTCATAGCGCATATTGCGCGTCTTATACAGCAGACTTTCGCCTTCGATCCTTCTGTACTTATGCTGCCCTACCTTTTCCACGGTCAATTCGTAATAATCCGCTATAAGCGCGTTATAAATCAACATGACCATATCCTTGAACGTTACGTTCACGCCTCCGCTTAAGCCGCGGGTAATGTCGGAATCCTCGAGCATACTGTTGATAAAACCGTCGTCCGCCTCGCCGTTGTTTATATAGCTTGCAAGACCCAGCGCCTTGAGCATAAGTACCTCCGCGTGCCGTGTTTCTATCGGGCTGTCGGGATCAAATTTTTTATAGTCCGTGCCGTTTATATAACCCGCTTCGGTCATGCTCGTTATTTCCTCAAACGCGAAATGCGTCGCGGGCACATCGTTATAATAAAGCGAGCCCGACGACGGTATGCCGCTGCCTACCGTTCTTGCCAGGCATATCGCAAATTCCGCCCGGCTCACGAGTCTTTCGCTTTCGGCGGCGCCGGATCCGTCATCATTTTCAAGTTCTTTCACAATATCCAGCCGCGACAGAAGACTGTACGCCCTCTTGTATCTCTCGTCAGACGTCGTGCTCGCGGTGACGGGCAACGTCACGAAAGACAAAAGCATCGCAGCGGTAATCAAAACGGAGATCCAACCGCCGATATTTCTTCTCATGTTGTTATCCTCCTTAGCTTATATAATCGAGCACATTAAACACTATCTGTGCCGCTTCCGCTCTTGTGGCATACCCCAGGGGCGAGAAAAGATTACCGTCCGTGCCGTTTACCATTCCGACCGCGGCGAGTGCTCCGACCGCTTCCTTGGCATAGCCGCCAATTTGGTCTTTATCCTCAAACATCGGCTCCGCCGCCGTCGGGGCGGCGCCCTTTGCGCCGAGGAGCCTGTAAATCATCACAGCCATATCCTGCCTGCTGATTTTGTCGCCTATGCCGAACCTGTCGTTCTCAACTCCGTTTACAATGCCTTGCTCCGCGGCGATGCACACATATTTTTCATACCACGCTCCCGGCTCGACGTCTGCGAACCGTCCCACCGAATAATCCGCGTTTTCGTACCCCGCCGCGCAGACGAGGATCTTTACAAACTCCTCGCGCGTTACGGGATCGAGCGGCGCGTATTCCGTTTCGGACTTACCGTTGATTATACCCCTATCGTATAATGTGCTCACAGCCTCATATGCCCATGCCGCCATATCAAGATCCGTAAACGATAGATCTATAGTTTCGTTCTCCGGAACAGCCGACTGATTACCGGGCGTATCGGTGCTCACGGCAACGGTGCGTGTTCTTACAACGCTTCCGCCCGAATTGCCCGAGCCGCCGCCACCGCCACCGCCGCCTCCGCCTCCGCCGCCGGGTGCCAGCGACGATTTCTTCGCGGCGCTGTACGCGCTCAAAAGCGACGCTATATCCTGATAACGTTTCCCGCCTATATTCTGATAGACGGAGACCTCGTTTTTCGCCGTTATTCCGGTTATATCGCTGAAATCGCTTATAACCGCGCCTATATTCCCTATTCCTCCATGATATTCAGTCACGGTGAGCACAAGCGCCTCCTTCAGCCGTCTTTCGAGCTCGCCGACGCTTTTATAGCTCTGTCCGGATATGAGCGACTTCAAACGCTCTTTAGCGTCCTTGCCGTTTCTTTGAGTTATGTTCTCGATCCACTTTTTTATATTCGCGTCGAGGCTGTCAAAGCAATAGCTATACTGGGCAATGTCGAAGTCCGCACCCTTTCCGAGCGCAGCCGCGGCTGACGCGGCGCGCCACAGTTTCACGGACTCAAGCCTGTTTTCCTCATCAAGACCGCCGTCCGATACGGTGTTATATACAACAGTCAAAACCTCGTCGGTCGTTACGCTGTCGGTAACGCTCTCGTCAAAGCCCAGGCAGAACAAATTGCTCCCGCACGCCGTCTTAAACGCGTCAAGTCCCGCCGAGGCGGCGCTATTTACCGCGCTTACGGCGGCGCTGTAATCCGAACGCGTCACATAATGAAGCTCAATATCCGCGGGCTCGCCAAAGCCCGTTCCCAACAACCGCGCCTTGCGCCGCCCGGAGCTGCCCTCGGGCAGAACCAAAGAGATAGTGAAGCTTTTTTGGTCCGGAGACAGCTCTGTCTGCTTGATATATTCCGTTAAGGCAAGATCCGCCTCCGCGTCCCCCGTAAGCTCCGAAAGCTCATGCCCGTCCTTTAAAACGCGCAGTCCGAGAGAGCTTGGCGCTTCCTCCGTATCAAAGCTTCCCGTTATTGTTATATTGCCGTCCGCCGCGCAGTCCGTACGATATGAAGCAATATTCGCATGCACCGTCGCCTGCGGTACCAACGCGGCAAGCATTATCGCAATAATCTTTTTCATCTTATCCTCCATTCCGAGCCGCAAATCCCGGCTGTAGTCCTATGCTCCGCCCAAGCAGCCGCCTCGGGCGGAGCGTATATTAAAGCTGTTTATTCTATCGTCTGTTCCGCGCTGTCCTTGAGCGAACCCGCTTTTTCAAATCCGTTCCAGAGCATAGCCTTGACCTTTTTGGCTCCCGTATCGACCTCGGACGTCAATGTGAGCTTGCCTTCGCTCTCTTGTATCTCCGATGTTTTCTTATACTCCACCTTTACGAGCTTCGACGTTTCATCGTACTGCGCGATAATTATCATACTGTCTTTCGCGTCCACATCGTCCTTGTCTATGCTTGCCGAGACGCTTCCGCCCTCTGCCTTAAACTCTATAGGCTCGTCAACAGGATCATCGACCACAGGCGGCTCTTCCTCCTCGGTATAGTCCGTTACGCTTATATCGTCAAGCTCTGTCGGGAAAAGTGTCGCGAACGCCTTAAAGTATGTCTCCTTCGGCCAGAGATTATAGCTTCCGTCTGACGCCGCAAGCCCGGTAAGCTCTATGCCGCCCAGCTCCGTTCCCGAAGCATCGGTTATTTTAACGTCCATGCTGCGGGAATCAAGGTCGATAACGGCGTTATAACCGTACCAATTGCCCTGCTCTACCATTACATATGCTCCGTTAGTATCTTTTACCATATAATCATCGATACCCTCCGTCGCGTTATATGTTCTGGCTATAAGCAGCTTTCTGTCCGCGGTGACATTGAGCAGGCTCAACCAGTTATACAAGCTTTTGCTGTCGGGTTCGTTTCCAATCAACACCGTGGTGTTCATAGCGTCCGATACCGGCGGGCGGAATTTAAAGCTTACGTTTATCTTGCCGCCCTTAGGTCCTCCCGAAATATCCATGCCTATACGGCGGTAATCCGCGTTCGCGTCTTCTTCGGGAACGCTCACATGAAATCTGCCGTATTTATTACCGTCAGCCTCCGTCTGTGTAGCGTAAAGAAATGCATCGACAGGAGTGGTATGGCCTGTATGATTGTATATTATCGGCTCCGCGCCGTCAAAATTCTCGACAAGACTTACCTTACCCGCGCCCTCTATAGTCTCGCTCGACTTCTCTATTGTTATGTCGTCAAGATCCGTCCTGTACATAGTCCCGAACATTCTAAAGTCCGTGTTCGCGGGCCAATCGTTAAATCTCTGATCGTTATCCGCCCCGTTGTGCTCGTTCATACCGAGCAGCGTTATGCTGCCGACCTCATTTCCGTCGGCGTCTGTTACCTTCGCATCAAGACTGCGGTTATCTATATCCAAAAGCGCGTCGTATGTATACCATGTATCGTCCTCTATCGACGCGTCGGAGCCGTCGGGAGCTTTCATCGTATGACCGGCGGGGCGGTACAGTTTTCCGCCGTGGCCCGTGCCGGCGTAAAGATACCTTTTATCGCCAACCGCCTTCGCCGTTAAAAGATTGAGCCAGTTATGCATTGATTTGTCGGTATACTCGTTACCCAAAATTACAAACGTGGTAGCGTCCGCCGCAGAACGGAATTTGAAGCTTATCTTTACCGCTCCGTCCACAGCCACGTCGCCTATATCAAATCCGATACGGTTTCCCTTGGTGTTTTCCTTGTGGAACGTCCCTATTTTGCCGTCCTCTCCGACCTCAAACATGTTCGCATCCTCGACCTTTTTCCAAAGACCGTTTGAAGCGTCATATACAGTCGGCGCGCCGCCCTCGAAATTCTCGCTGAACTTTAACTCCTCCGCCGAAATAGGCGTGAACGTAACAGTCTTTGTTCCGCTGCACGCTCCGCCGCTCACCGGCGTGAGCTTTGAGCAGTCCACCGTAACGGTATATTCCTTATCCGCCGTAAGCTGCTCTACCGGAAACAGATACGATCTGCCGTCCTCGGAAAGCTCTCCGTTTACAGCTTGATCGTCCAATTTAACGGCTTCCGCGTCTACGTTCTCCATAGCGGCATTGAACCTTACGCCGACGGTTTTTGTGTTGCTGTACGCATTTTCCGTTTCCGCGCCCGACGCGCCGCGGTATATGAGGTCGTCATTTACCGGGTCTGCCTCAACCTTGATATTATCAAGCGACATAGTTACGGTATTGTTGTTTGAAGTTACCGTAATACAATCGAACGGGTTTTCGGCAGTCGGCACTTGTCCGAAGCCTTCCCACAGACTTGCTGTACCTGTCGAATGATCCGTTAATGTTCCGGTTGCGCAGCTGCCTATTTCCTCGCCGCTGTCGCGGTCCTTCAGCGTCACGGTTATTGTGCGATTATCTAAATCGATCACTCCGTCATATGTGTACCATTTTTTATTTTCTTCATTTCCATCCGCGGCTACGGTGACTTGCTCGCCGTCTGTTATCAAAACGCCCTCGCCGGTTTTGCTTATCTTGCGTCCTCCGACAGTAAGAGCATTGGAAATATCTCCGTTGTTTTCTTGCGCCTGATTTACGGAAAGCAACGGAACGCCGCCTTTTGTCCCAATTGTCGCAGATGAACCCATAGCTATCTGCCGCCATGTGCTGTCTCCGGTCGTCATAAAGTCAAAGCTGACATGAACATTGCCGGATATAACTCCTTCGCCGAATGTATAGCCGCTGCGATAGGATTTCTCCATTGTCCACATTCCGTAATTATTGCTCGAATCATCGGAATTTTTAACAAAGGTTATGTCAGTTTCAGCTTTACCTGTGTCAATTTCCGGTGTGGTATCTTCGCCTTCAAAGTCCTGCGAGAATAATTCCATTCTCGGCGCGTCGGGTTCGTCCGCCGACGCGGTTATTGCCGTGAAGGTCGAAAAAAGCATCGCCCCCGACAAAAGCATTGATAACGTTTTCTTCATTTTTTTACTCCCTTCTTTGTGTCGTTATGTTTATTTTCACTCATTACAAGGCACAACACCGTTATGCCCTGTGATGAATGAGCGATACGCCGAAGCCGGTATGCTCCGGCGTATCGCTGTAACGGAGATCCGCATATTTGCACTATCTCGTCAATTTACAATATAAATGTCACTTCCGACAATGTGCTCCAATCTACTGTATGCACGTTAACGCCTTTTCCTCCGAGATCTGCCTTCCATTCGTCAATTGTAGCCGTGCTGCCCGTTGTGACAACGTTCTCACCGGCAAAGCTTTTTATTTCCATAGTCGGAGTTATATAATTTTTCATAGTTCAAATCCTCCGTTTCATCAGTCTAAAGTGGCTGTTTGTATCTTGTTGTTGGTAAACTTAACTTCCGCATTATCGCTTGTTGCGTTTTGAAGCTCAATCGCTATTATGGCTTCACCTTGAATGCTCCCCAACACATTAGTTACTGTGCCGCCCTTTGTTTCCTCTCCTATCGTGAATACAATATTCTCATAGTCGGATGGGTCGAGCGCTTCAAATTCAAATCCGATATGAAAGGTATCATCATCATTTTCATCTAAAGCAGCTATTGTTGCCGTAACGTCCTCCGCGGGCGGCGGTGTCGGTTCCTCCTTCGCGGTAAATTTCGCGGTATATTCCGTGTCACCCTCAAGCGCGGCGGCGTTTACCGTATACTTCAAATCCGTGCTTACCTGCTTCTCTCCGATATACCAGCCATCGAATGTGCTACCGTCCAGCGTCTCCGCCGTGAGCGTGGCAACCAATCCGTTCTGCTCGCACTGCGCACTGCCCAATGCACCGTCACTGCTTTTTACTATTACCTTGGGCGTTGTCGGCTCTGCTTCGATATCGATATCATCGAGATCCGATTTATACATCGATGCAAGCATTCTAAAGTCTGTTATAACGGGCCAATCATTAAATCTCGCATTAGTATCATTACCATCGTGAGGCTTCATATCTGTAAAGTTTATACTACCCACTACGGCTCCTTTGGCATCCGTTACTACCGCTTGAAGATTACGTTTGTCAACATCGAGCAGTGCGTCATATGTGTACCATGTATCGTCCTCTATCGACGCATCGGAGCCGTCGGGAGCTTTCATCGTATGACCGTCAGCAACAAATAAAGCTCCTCCATGACCTGTGCCGGCATAAAGATACCTTGTACCTTTACTATCCTTTTTCGCTGTTAAAAGGCTGAGCCAGTTATGCTGATTATTGCTTTCATACTCATTTCCCAAAACTACAATCGTTGTAGCATTGTCTTTTGCGCGGAACTTAAAATGAATGCTCACTTTTCCCGCCGCCGCAACATCTCCTATGTCAAAGCCTGAACGGTAACCTGCGTGATTGTCCGAGTGAAACTCTCCTATTTTGTTTCCGCCATCGGAGCCAACCTGAAATTTTGTAGGTTCAGTAACCTGACTCCAACCTCCGTTTGAAGCGTCATATATAGTCGGCGCGGCGCCCTCGAAATCCTCCTTAAAGGAAGTATCGGAAGTGTCACGCTCTGTCCATATTTCGATATTATCAAGCGACATCGATACAGCGTTAGCACCACATGTTACGGCGATGCTGTCGCATTTGTAAGTAGGGGTAGGCCATGACGATATCGAACTCGATGACGGCCATTCTTCCCACTCACCAGTATTGTTGGCTAATCTTCCGGTGTTGCAGCTACCGATCACTTGATCTTTGCCGCGCTCCTTTAGCGTCATATCTATTGTTCGTTTATCCAAATCAATTATGCCTTCATAGGTGTACCATGTGCCATCAGCCGCAATGACGATTTCATCATTGTTTTTTACCAAAGCGCCTTTTGGGGTGGTGTTGGCATATCTTCCTCCCACGCTAAGCGCATTTGGGTCTTTATTCACACCGGCACTGATTGCCGGATTTATGGTAAGCAACGGTATGCCCAGTTTTTGAGCCAGATTTCCCATGGCTACCTGCCGCCATGTGCCCTTCCCTGTCGTCATAAAATCAAAGCTGACATGAACCTTACCGGATATAACTCCTTTTCCTTCGCCGAATGTATATCCACCGCGATAGGACTTCTCCATTGTCCACGTCCCGTAACTGCCTTTATCATCGGACTGCTTTGTGAATGTTATGTTACTTGCATCAGTATTGAATGGTTCCGGCGTAACATCGTCACCTTCAAAGTCCTGCGAAAATAATTCCACTCTTGACGCGGCGGGTTCTTCCGCCGACACAGGCATTATCGAAACGCACGAAAGCATTATCGCTCCCGCCAAAAGCATAGACAGCTTTTTAAATTTTTTCATTTTCTTCTCTTCTCCTTTCGGTTAATGATTTGTTTTTCTGTTCTCAATAAAGGCTCAAAGCCGTTTATCACATATATTCCGCGCAAGCGCCTCCTTCCCGCCGTCACCTTAGTTCTATACCGCCCGTAAGCGGCATTCCGTCCGCGCCCCAGAGTATAACGCTCACATGCGTCGTGCCCTCGGGCTTGTTTATCTCAAATTCGGGCGCAAAGCTTTTCGTCGTATGCGCCGTTACCGCGGCGCTTTGCATCTGCGTCCCGAGCAGTCTGTCGTCATCGTCATAATACAGAACATAGACGGCAGCCGACATGTCCTTGTCATAAGAATTTACGAGCGGCGCGTTCACCGTCACCTTGCCCGTAAGTCCCGAAAGCGACGTTATCGCGGCTCCGCTTGCGCTTAGCCCGACAAGCGCGCCGCCAAATCCGCCCGACGCCGTCTTAAACGAAATTGAAAAGCTCTCGCCGAGCGCGTCACCGCCGACGTTTTGAACCGTAGGGCTTACGGAGAGCTCATAGCCGCAGCCGCCGCTAAGCCCCGGAACGCTCAAAGTGTAAACGCGCCCCGTTTCGTCAAGGCTGCCGGCGTATGATACGCTCTCGCCGGTCTCGGTGTTTTTGAGCGTGACGCTCTCGGGCGTTAAAGTGCTCTTATCCATCTTCTCGCCGAAATCGATATCTATCGCGGTCACGGCGGGATTTACGGCTTCAAGGTCAGTTTGCGCCGCGCCGTCCGCCATTCGCAGGGTTATCGACCCGGCGCTTAACGCCGGTTTTTCGTATATGCGCTGTATAATTATATCGTCAAGATTTACGCTGCGGTAAATACTGAGCTGATCGAAGTTATTCACGTTCGGCCAGTCCTGATACATATTTCCCGAGCCGGTGGCGCTCGTCGTGTCGGTATTCTGCCTGAGCGGAAGGATCGCGCTCACATGCTTTGTGCCCTCGGCGGTGTCCACCGTTATATCTATCGATTGCTTGTCGATGTCTATGACAGCGTCATAGTTATACCATGTCTTTGCCCTAACGTTTCCCAAGCGCCGATTCGTGTTCGCGTTCGATGACGTACCGTAGCGCAGCTCGTAGCCGTTTCGCATAAGTAACGAGAGCGGGTCGTTAAGGTAGCGGTTTGTCGAGCCGTATTCGTGCCCGAACCGTATATACGACGTGCTGTGTATTCCCTCCGCGGCGTTATCGGCGCGCGATACGGTGTCATACATGAACCTGAAATGTATCTTCACGCGTCCGTCCGTTATCGGTGTGAACACATACCCGGCTCTGCCGCCGTCGCCTGTTATCTTGATATAGCGGTTGCCGTTCTCGCCTGCGACCTCCGCCTTGCACTGTGAGGTGTTGGAGGTAAAGCCCGTGTATTCGGCGACCGTTTCGCCCTCGAAGTCCTCGTAGAAAACAGTTTTTGAATCAAGCGCCGTGAACGTGTATTGTGCTTCCTCGGACGGCGTATCGCCCGCGCTTGCCGACTCCACGCCCGCCGCTATGGAAACGGTATGCTTTGTGCCCACATCCAGCGGGCTGTCAAGCTTTATTTCATACGTTTTCCCGTCCGAGAGCAGAGCTCCCGACACTATGTTTCCGTCAAGCGCGACCTTGCCGCTTAAGCTGTCCTCCGATACGGCGGTGTTAAATATCACGCGTATCGCGGACGTAAGCTCCGTAGCGTTCGCGCTCTCCGCGCCGTTTGCGTCAATATACGCGATGCGGCTCACAGCGACCGTTCTCGCCACCTTCTCCACCGTTATATCGTCTATGTCCGCCGCGAACATCGACGCGAGCGCCTTTAGATCCGTCTTTGCAGGCCAGCCGTTAAATCTCAGATTGTTATCGGAAGCGTCGTGCGGCTGCATATTTTTAAGGCTTATGCTTCCCACCTCGCTGCCGTCGGCGTCGGTCACCAC
>CANRAG010000065.1 GCA_947628515.1 uncultured Clostridia bacterium
GAAAAGGTGCGTCGCCGGAGAATGACAAGCTCATACCAAAGGGCGAGTTTTCCATGGAAACGGCAAAGAGCTATATTATAGCGTTTATGCTCGCATTCCACATCTTCCCGTTGGTGCTTATTCTTTGCGGCCCGTTCGGCAGAGCGTTTCTTAACACCTTCTGCCTTGTGCCGCTCAACCCCATGATGGTGCTTGCGATAATGCTGATATACGGAATAAAAATCGGCTTTAACATGAAAATGCCGCTCATAGGCACGCTGCTCTCCGCTGTGTCGGTCCTTATGTACCATGACCTTTCCACCACTGCGCCGGAGGGAGTGCTGTACTTCACGCTTATAGCATTTGTGTCAATGTTTATAGTCCACGGCATTATGGCGTATGCCGGAGCGCTTATAGGCGCGTTTGTAAGACATTTTAAGATATTCTGATTTTGGAGGGCGCGGGCATGGACGGACTTATAGCAAAAGCGAAAACAACCACAAATCCGAAGCTGTATCTTGAATTTTTCAAGTCGTATTATAAAGAAAAAACAAAAACGCTCACAACCGTCACAACGATAATCGGCGCGGCGGCGGTTCTTTTCGGCATTTACGCGGCGGGAATGTCGCTTAATCTGTTTACAATATCAATCCCTCTCGCGGTCGGGCTGATGCTCATAATATATCCGCGTTTTTCGTACAGACGCCCGTATAACTCTGTCAAAAACAATACCATCACCACGCGGTTTGAGTTCTATGACGACAGGCTTGTGGAGATAAACGACGCTTCGCGCGACGAATATTACTACGCGTCGCTTTTGAAAATCCACGAAACGGACGATTACTTCTATATATACCACAACAAGGAAAACGCGTCGGTGGTGGATAAGAAAAATATCACAATCGCGTCGGTTGACGAGCTTAGAAATCTTCTGAAAAAGAAAATAACCTACGCAAACAAAGGATAATATTACCCTTGAATTCAGCCGCGCTCTATGTTAAAATATACTAAGAGGAGAAAATTTTATTTATTCAGGAGGGATTACATTGGCATACCATGTACTTGACGAGGCAAAACGCTGTCTGAACTGTAAAAAGCCCCTGTGCAGAGAGGGCTGTCCCATAAACACACCCATTCCCGATATGATTCACACCCTGCTCGAAGGCAATATAGACGCGGCGGGCAAAATGCTTTTTGAGAACAATCCGCTTTCGCTTATCTGCTCGCAGGTGTGCAACCACGAGAACCAGTGCGAGGGGCATTGCGTCCTGAACAGAAAGGGCGCGCCGGTCCACGCGTCGGTAATTGAGCATTACATATCAACCTATTACTTTAACAGACTTAAATTTGATAAAATCGAAAAAAACGGAAAAAAGGTGGCTATAATAGGCTCCGGTCCGGCGGGCATAGCGATTGCGCTCATTCTCGGTCAGAGGGGCTACGACATCACGATATTTGAGGGTAAGGAACAGATAGGCGGCGTTCTGCGCTACGGTATCCCCGAATTCCGTCTGCCGAAATCCGACCTTGACAGATACAAGGAAAAGCTTCTTTCAATCGGAGTTAAGATAAGGCCCAATACAATGGTGGGCAGCAGCATCACGATTGACGACCTGTTCCGCGACGGATACCTCGCCGTATTTATCGGCATAGGCGTATGGCGGCCGAACACCCTGCATATAAAGGGTGAGTCCTTGGGAAATGTTCATTACGCGATTAACTATCTTACCAATCCGGATGTGTATAATCTCGGAGAAAGAATTAATATTATAGGCGCCGGAAACTCGGCAATGGACGTCGCGAGAACCGCGCTCCGCCACGGCGCGAGAGAGGTTACGGTATATTCGCGCCATGATTTCTTTGCCGCAAGCGAACATGAAATTAACTATGCAAAGCTTGAGGGCGTTACCTTCAAGGTGCATGTGGAACCTGTGGAGCTTGTAGACGAGGGATGTATATTCGCCGACCTCGAATGTGACGGGCACGGCACGCTTACAAGAATTCCCGGCACGGAAAGACTGGAACCGGCCGACAGTACCATTATAGCCATCAGCCAGGGCGCGGACAACGCGCTTGTGGCCAGAACCGGCGGGCTTAACGTTACCGACCGCGGTCTGCTTGTCACGAACTCCTTCGGGGGCACAACGCGCAGCGGCATATTTGCCTCCGGCGACGTTGTGAGCGGAGCAAAGACGGTTGTTGAGGCGGTGCGCTATTCAAAGCTTGTCGCTGACGCAATAGACGAATATATACAGAGCCTTGATGAGAACGGTAATCCTAAAAAGCTCACCGAGGAGGATCTATTAAACGAAGCGGAATAGATCCACGCGGAGACAATTCATGCCGAACATAGCGAGCCGTTCGGGAATATTGAAAAATGGGACTTGAAAAAATATCCTAAGAAGCGTATAATATACTTATGATGGAATTGGAAAGGATTTTGTTATGAACAAACCCGTGAAACAAAAGACACATTCCTTTATGGGAAATGTCGTTATGATATTATTCGCTCAGATAACGGTAAAGATACTCGGTATGGTCTATCGTATGGTAATAACCAACATAGACGGCTTCGGCGACCTTGGAAACGGCCTGTATAACGCCGGCTTTCAGGTGTTCACCGTGCTTCTCGCTGTCTCCGCGGTAGGTATTCCGAACGCTATAGCAAAAATGGTTTCCGAACGCGCGGCGCTCGGAGACTACAGAGCCGCGCACAGAATATTTAAAACAGCCTTAAAACTGTTTACCTGCGTCGGCTTTGCGGGCACGGCGATACTATTTATCGGCTCGGACTTTATCGCCATACACATACTTAACATGAACGGCGCGCAATACGTTATGCGCGCCATAGCTCCGTCGGTATTCTTCGTCTGCATAATCTCCGTTATCAGCGGATATTTCCAAGGGCTTAACGATATGCGCGCGACAAGCTTTGCGCAGATGATTGAGCAGGTGTTCAAATGCGGGCTTACTATATTGCTCGTAGTCCTCACAGTCGGAACAATGCCCGTCGCAATGCAGCACGCGACAAGGTTTACGATGCTCTATGTGGTAGACCCGACAAAGAATACGCCGTCGGAGATAATGGCGGCATGGGCGAATATGGCAAGCTCGCTCTCGACGATAACCGCCGTTATATTCCTTGCGATATTCTATTCCAAACGTCGAAAGGCACTGGCGGAGGATATACGTAATTCCGTGGATTCGGGATTTAAGCCATCCACCAAAGGGCTTATAAAGATGATACTGATGCTTTCAGTACCCATTTCGCTTGCGTCAATTATAACATCTATTAACAGGGTGGTTGACCTCGCGACAATAACCCGCTCGCTCGAGGCCGCGTTCAGTGCGGAAATACCGGCGAACATCATAGGCTTTGTTAAAGACGGACCGATAACAGGCACGGCGATACCGCATCCCACGGCAGAGCAGCTTAACCGCGCGGCAAGCGCGCTGTCGGGCAGGCTCGCAAAGAGCGATACGCTCTACAATATGCCCCTCGCTCTCAATCTCTCGTTCGCGACGGTACTCGTGCCGCATATCGCGGGCGCGCTCGCAAAGGGTGACACGGCGGAGGCGTCGTCAAAAACATCATATTCGTTCCTGATTTCAATACTTATCATACTTCCGTGCGCGATAAGCTTCATAACGCTTTCAATGCCGCTGTACAAGATAATCTACCCCAACGCGTCCGCGGGCTATGACCTTCTGTCCATTATGGCGGTCGCGCTCATATTCAGCGCACTTACGCAAACGCTTACGGGCGCGCTTCAAGGGATAGGCAAGGTGTTTGTTCCGGCAATCAGTATATTAGCCGGATGTATATGTAAGATTATATTAAACCTTCTTCTGGTAAGAATACCCGCGATTAATATATACGGCGCGGCAATATCGTCCATTGTGTGTCAGTTTGTAGCGTTCCTTGTGAATTTTACCGTGCTCACAAAGCATATTCCGCTTAAAATCACGCTTATAAAATATGTGATTAAGCCTCTTATCGCGGCGGTGGTAATGGGTTGCGCGGCGGCGGCGGTTTACGGTATGTGCAGCGCCGCATTCGGCGGAGGATATATAAATAATCTGGTTTCAACCCTCATTTCGCTCGGCGTCTCAGCGATTATATATGTGGCTTTGATTATTGTGCTGCGCGTTATGAATAAGGACGATATACAGCTTCTTCCCGGCGGGACAAGGCTGTATTCAATTCTTGTTAAGCTGAAATTATATAAATAAGCGTTAATGCTTTACAGTGGTATTATCCGCCTTATTTCTGTACCTTTAATTTCCAACTCCGGCAAGCTCCCGTTAGAATGCCTTTTGAGGCGGCATAATCGCTTATAGCAACCGTTGGGTACGTATATTTTCGCATATACCGCTTATATATATTTCTTTGATATCACGGCTTAAAATAAAACTTTATAGTTCAACGTTATCGCTGAAAAATCCGATTTTTGTATATATACCGTATATTTTTATATTTAATCTGTCGCTTAATAATTCTAACTCGGTAACGTTGCCCTGTCTCGTATCTCCGTTGCCGCCCTTTACAGTGGTAGGGCATATACTTCCGTCATTGATGTAAAGATTATTAAACGCTTCGTCAAATTCAACAGAAGGTGTAATATGTGTATGCCCCGACAAAAATATAACATGCCCGAATTTATCAATTATATCCTGTAAGCGTCCATCTTGTTCCTTTGAAAAATATGGCGGCATATTTCCATTTCTCTGCGGATTATGCTCTATAAGTGGTGCATGACACATTATAATATGCCTTTTAGCCATGCTTTCGGACAGTGTCGACTCCAAGTATGTAAGCTGTTGACCGTGTTCTGGAAATGAGAATAATTTCTGATTATATAGCGGATTTAACCCGTATAAATCCGTATAATCATCTATGTCTACCTTAAACGCACCGCTTTCATCATGGATTATCGCCATGTCCGTACATCTTGTATTTAAATACCTTTCAAAGCTCCTGTAATTCGTGTCATCTTGTCGCGGATTATCATGATTTCCCGACACGCACAGAACAGGAATAGTAGATATTGTATCCTGTATGCACTGTGCAAGCAAATCATATTGTTCTCTTGTGCCTCTGTCAACAAGATCTCCCGCAATCAGCAGTAAATCAACGTCGCGTAAACATTCAAGAGCTTTAAGAACAGTACGCGGTTTCCTATATAAATGTAAATCACTCATCAAGCCTATTTTCATTTTTTTAATCCATTCTGGGTAAGCATTATCATAGCCATAAGCCACTCTCTAAATCCCTTCATCGCGTTTACCGCTTGAGACCTATGGCAATATCCGGTTTTCTATTCATATTATTCAACCATATATTTTTTTATCCCGTCCTCAATGTTGTTTTTCAGATATACTCTCATCAATTTCAACTCTAAATTTTTTACTTTATATCCATCTTTGCGCTGATAGTACAAGTCAATCATTTTCATGATAAACATATGTATACAGCCACGCTCTCTAAACGACAATTCAAACTGCATGGACATGATTGTACGTGAAATTATTTCAAGCAATACCTTTAATTTTCCACCAAGAAAATCAAAATTTCTATGTTCCTTCATTGTCATGATTACTCTTATCAAAAAAGAATTAACAGTTTCATACCAGTTATCAAATCCGTTTTTATTAAGAAGAATAAGCATAGCTATAACCATATCCTGAATTTCTTTCTCTGTTTCTTTGTTATTTAAAGCTGCTACCGCCGCAAATTTTACATAGATTCTCTCGTCATAAATTCCATCAGTTGCCTGAAACGAATCCGAAAGAGAATAGTTTTCTTTTATTTCCGAACGTTCTATCATAACCTTACATGGACGTATCATGCCATCACATCGTATTAATGCTTCGCCTTGTTTTAATGACGGTATACTCGTTCGATCGTTTGATAAGAGCAAACTTGACTGCAACACTTTTATATCTTCACCATCATCAATTCTATGTACTATTTTTGTCGCAGAGTTTTTGATTACATCGATTGCTATTTTTGTAGGACTTTGATCGACCACAATAAAGCCCTCACCAAATGCTCTGATTTCCGCCATAATATTACTGAGAGAATCAACAAGCTGTCCCACCATATCTGGACCATCTTGTCTGCGCATCTTTTGAACATTTTTGAATAGTCTATGCGCTTCTTCAATTATCGTTAAATGTTTTAACACCTTTTCCTTATCATTAAAATTTAATTTTAAATATTCATAATATTGAATCAAAATCGTACCCATAACCAAACACTTATCTGCGTCATCGGCCAGTCCTTCAAGTTCAATCACATTCTTTTCCTTTATAAATCTTTCGTAATTTGGGTGCTCTGATGTATTCAGAAGTACGCCCTTGAAACCATTAGTAAACGAACGTAGTCTTGATAGCATGGCTCCTTTATAATCCCCCATTAAATCATCACCGAAATCCGCATGTTCAAGATAATTTTCAACCTCTCTGCAAAGATCCGAAAATGTGGGATATAAATATTTTTCGGGAAGAATATTTTTATATATGTTATTATTAGATACTAAATTCCAACCCGCTTTTATATAGATGTCGTATAGGCACTGTTCCAATATGTTTGGCATTGCCGCACTCAAATCAAACGCGGAGGATATAATTGTTTTTATGCTGTCAATATGAAATGCAATATTTGCATTTTCAGGAAACCAAAAGGGATTTATCTGCAAAATTTTTGAATTATTATTTTCGGCTTTCATTGCCATAACGTTCAAATCGCCATATTTGCTTTTCAAAGAACGATACTCGCCCTTGACAGGCTCAATCACCAAAAACGGAATATCGATAGTTTCAATAATTTTATGTAATGTATTTGTTTTGCCTGAACCAGTCATACCACAGATGAACGCATGGCGTTCAAAGGCTTTTTCGGAAAGGGAAAAAGGAGCGATTTTATCATCATTTTGCATTATACTCCCTATGTTCATTTCACAACCGACAATCTCTGGTTGCTCAAGAGAAAACTCCTCATTCTCGATAAATGCCAAGCCATTAAACTCTTTTGTCGGGAACAACAAAAGAGGCACTATTTCTTTGGCTCCTGATATAATGGATGTGCATTTTTCGTCCGACCAGGAAACCTCAAGTTTCGCCGACCCTAACGCACCTGAAAAAATACTCGTTGCAGTCTGAAGAACAGCTTCAGTGTCAGCCGATGCCGTTATCTCAACAGCCCATAAACATGATTTTTTCCCTCTTTGTAACCTGTATAATTCTTCATCAATTTGTTCCATAAGTAGTTTTGCATATTTATCATTCTCTTTGTTTCCTTGATTTATTCCTCCGGAATAATTAAAACTAACTTGTTCTTTACCTTTAAACCAGTCGCCGACTTTCTTCTTGACATTTGACAAAGAATACTCATGGGTTCGATTGGAACTGATATTGGAAGAATATGATACATTGCTTTCAGAATGGTCATTTAAAAAATTATGCAATTCAAAAAGTTTTTTTATTCTTTCGTCAATATATTCGCCAATATATCTACATTTGTCGTCACTTGTAGAACAAATTCTAATTGAAATAGAATAATTTCCACCACTTGCAATACTGTTCGAAAGAACATCACACCATGAAGTAAAATTCTTCTTCTGTTCTCGCTTCTGCGGTTTCTCTGTCGGTATGTTGATCTGCCCATAATACTGCTTGTCAAACAGCATTTGTTTGTCCATATTCAATTCTGTTCTTGTTTGTCTGAAAACTCCCCTTATCATTCCGATAATTTCTTTTGATCTACCACTTGATGATACAACTAAATCATTTCTGCTTTTTCCTTGTTTTACTCTATGAATAAAAGAAATTGTAATATCTTCTTCAAATGCTGCAAGGACATTTGCAAGATTTTCTGTTGATTTGTAGATTTCTTCATTTATATTGATATTTTCTTTACTCTTTATTCGCCCCAAGCTACGAACTATAAAGTGTTCAGAATATTCTGGCAAAGGTAATTGGGGATATAATGGATTTAGTAAGTTTTCTGTCTCTTCATATGTTTCCGAAATGTTTTCTCTGGTGCGACCATTAAAAGTGTTATCGACCACATATTGATATTTATTATAATCATCTTCTCCAAAGTGTTTTCCGCCTAATTTAAAAATATTTTCCAATATTTCTTTATGCATATCTTTGCGCAATCCAATCACCTCTATCAACTTATCTGGTTTTTCATATCGTTCATATACTCCGAAGATGCATTGAGTGCATCTTTAGTTTCAGCATTGAACGTCGAAATAATATTTTCCCACTTTTGAATATGTACTCTTATAGCTTCAACCGTTCTCTCTAATATCTCTGTGGGTTTTGTGAGAGTATCATTAATTTCATACAACATATATCGTGTTTCATCATGAATTTTAGCGTATATACCTGTTATTTCATAAGCTTTGTCAAACCAACTATTTATATTATTCACAATAAGGTTCGCACAGATAACGTCAATGTTTTCCTTAATATTTCTTTGGTCACTTTCTGAAAAGGTAAGATCTTCTATTACTTTTTTAATACCGTTTTCTCCATAAATTGTAATATACTCTCTTGATTCTATCCACGTACCCGATACTATTTTACTTTTAACGAATCCTGTTATACCATCCGCAAATTCATCTACTATTGCTCTATTTGCATTTATCAGTGCCACGGCAACAGATTTTCCTAATTCCAATACCTCTTTTTTCAATATTCCGCTCGTTACCTTTGCTGATTTTATTTCATTGTTAATCTTTGCCACGACTGTTTCTGCAAGCCTATTATATTCTTTTAAAATATCCTCTGTTTCTGTTCCTTTTATCTTTGCAATAGACTCATACATTGCTTCTGTTGCCTCATTTTTGAAAACGTCTAGCCCTGATATTGCTGTGTCGTAAAAACTCAAAATGCTTTCACTCATACTTTTGAGAATGGTTACGTATACTTTATTTATTTTAGATATATCAATTTCCATACTTTGCAATGCAGGACACAACTCATTATAATATAAACGATAATTCTTGGTTCCGTACTTGTCAATTCTGGCCTTATCGCCCACATACATATATAAATCAAATGTGGGCAAGATTTCTAATATTTTCTTTTTATATAATTGAAGTGCTATCTCAAAGGCAAAGACATACATAGAAGCCACATGCTGAATCTCCTCTTGCACACTATCTTTTTTATTTGCAAGATATTCTGTTTCATTTGTTAACTTTTTCAACCAATTTGCAATTTCGATTTCTAATACATTTTCAATACTTTTTGTTATTCCTTCAATTATGTCACCTCTGTTCTTTGCTGAATTTGCATAAAGCTTTTCCCGTTTCTTTAAGTCAGTGATAGAAGATTCGGTAAGGTTTCTGAGCATATTTACGGCATCTAAGGCTTTACTATACTTTCCCGTTTCTATGTAATCTGTACGAAAAAAGTTTTTAAGTTCCTCTATGTGCGATCGTGTTTCATAATTATCCTTTAAATCATTATAAACATCATCAATTCCATTTTTAGCAACACTTCTGCTGTTTTCTTTCATATAAAGTAATCTTTCCCGTGGAATACCTTGATACATATATTCACCGAAAATAGCAGCATAGGAATGAATCTCCTCCTTTTCTATCTGCAATCCATATTGACCTAAAATACCCGCAAATTTTTCTTTTGATGTTTCTATTTGGGCATCTCTTAAATAATCTACTTTATTAAGAATTGGAACAATTCTTTTTTCTTGATCCACAACTTTCTTTTGATTCAATACTTCTATCATTTTCTTCAAGGCATCCATTCCGATGTCTCTGACTGATGCATCCTCCAAAAGCACCAACGCATCAGTATCACAAATCGCCTCGCAAGTAATTTGATAATGGCTCTTTATAATTCTCCCATTTACTTGTCTTTCTTTTGCGGTGGCTCCCAAGCCCGGTAAATCCGTAATAATAAATCCACTCTTTAAAAATTCATTATTCCAATTGACAAAAACAGATAAATTATATGTATCCTTGGGAATACCAAAATACTGAAGATATGAATTCCGCTTCGCCATAAGCTCTTTCTTTTTATGCGAAATTTCAATATCATTCTGACCTATATATACGGACAACAGAATTAAAGCTAGCAACGCCACCTGTTTAGGATCGCTTGACTCCATATCTTTTATATCATCAACTGTCATTAATTGTGAATTTTCCTTAACATCTTGATCGGTAAAGTATTGTAAATTCTCTACCACGAGTACATGCATTGCAAGTATAGCATATTCTTTAAGCTTTTTAAATTGTTCTGGCATAACTTTTGTGCAGTCCAAATCGAATACCTGTTTTTGCGTATCATCATCTATCGCTACCACTCTGATTCTCTCACCATATTCAAGCCGTACTACCGTACAGGTTGTAGTTAAATTGCAAGTCGGCATCAAAGGATACTGAAGCAATGAATTTATCACCATAGATTTTCCCGCTGATTGCTCGCCTGCAAATCCTATATTAAACTTAAAATCAGCATTGTTCTTCAGTTCTTTGGCGGTAAATTCAAAATGTTCATTATTTCTAGTATCAAGAAGTTTTTCTTTTTCTATTGTGGAAAGTACTTTTATTCCGGCATTATTAACCTTGGTCTGTAGCAAATCAATTTTGTCTGAACCCTGATAATTCAATATACGCATATCCCTTATGTTGATTTCTGGCTTTGGAGCCGCAAATATTTTTTCTTTTGATATGTGCGACTCAAAAAAGGCTTCTTTTGCATTTTTATTTCTGTTTTTGGGTTTCATTTCTTTTGTACTCCTTTTTTAACTTAATTCATATGCAATTTTATAGAAACAGCAATTTTTTTCAAAAAAATCTGTTAGTTTTTCAGCGGTATAATCCTCCGGCAGAATCGGTAATCCATACTCATCCCACACAACAAAATTGTCGTTATTTCTCAGCCCGGCTTCGGATATCTCTCCGTTTTTATACTGATAACCTAATTTCTCCTGCCATATACTGCTGCAAAAACAAATTCGTTCAAAATCCGCAAATTCCCATTTGTTTTTTAATAATATTTGCTCTATGCTTGCTAAATATTCCTCTCTATCTGCAACAGAAAAATCATAATAGGTTTTATTAATCCAAACATACCGCCTTCCATG
Organism: uncultured Clostridia bacterium; assembly: GCA_947628515.1. Lineage (GTDB taxonomy): Bacteria > Bacillota > Clostridia > UBA1381 > UBA1381 > Ornithomonoglobus. The sequence continues at coordinate 11,108 of CANRAG010000065.1, forward strand.
CCTTTTTTCAGAAGATTCTATATCAAAATCCGATTCATTTTCTCCAACTACAATCATAGCATCCGCATCGTTGCTATCATCGCCACTTTTTATTTCCCACTCAGGTATGAATTGTTGAAGGGTTTTTCTAACTTCTTCACCAAGAGAATCATTTTTTGAAAAAATGCATAACATTAGTTTTTCTTTTATAGGGCGTAGACAAGCTTTTTGGACTTGAGAGAAATCATCTGATTTAGGAAAAAATATATCATATGATACATTCTTTTTGCTAAACAAAGCATCCAATTGTTCCCTATATGATTTTCTGTATGGCTCATTTTGAACATCATATATCGAAAAAATCCAAGAAACAACATGTTTATTTGCATCTGTAAATTGATAATGATATTGCATCAATCCGCTTGGAAGGGGGGTGATGAAAACGCATCGCTTGATGTTATCCGGCAATTTATAACTGTTATTTTTTGCAAGAATATCAATTTTATATGCTTTTACCTTATCGCTTTCAAGTCCAATGTTATAAAAAATATTCTTTTCTGTTTTTTCTGAAATGCCGTAATCAAATACAACAGCAACCATTATATACTTGCCTCCGTTTTCTTTTTGTATTCATGATAAAGTGCATCGGCAACATAATCCATCCATTCGGATATGATGCCTGTATTTAGTTTATTTTGCTCTTCAGAAATTGTCTCTGCAACTTTTCTTGCCCTCGCAGCTTTGGCGGTATCATTCAATGTAATTCTTGGATTAGTCGCGCTATTTTCCTTATACATAGTATATGCACCGGTAGCAACAAGAACAATACCCAATGTTTTTGTAATAGCGGCAACCGTTTGTAGTCCCGGAATAAAAAACCACCCGATAACTTCAATCACAACACCAGAAACTGTAATTATTTCTCCGTAATGCGTTTTTTGTTTTGGTTTTATGTATTTCTCCTCTTCTTTTCCCGCATCCACAGGTATTTCTTTACATAACTCAACTTTTGGAGTCCCTGTCGCCAACCGTACTTTTGTCCACAATATTTCAGCAGAATTTTCAGAAATCCCATTCTCGATCAATAATTTTTTTGATATCATCTCGATTTTATTTCTGACTTTTACGCAATAGTCATTCATTAATTTTGACTCTTCAACGGTCATCGCTCTCACAATTTCTTCAATTGGGCGTTTTGAAGTTTTATCGACAATTTGCTCATATATTTTTTTAACTTCAATACGCATTTCTTCCTTTTGAGATTGAAATTGGCACTTAATCTTTTCCTTCATTTCAACAGGCCTCCTTGCCCTTTATATTTCCTTTAATGTCCATCTCTAATGCGCTCTTTTGCTATGTTGAGATATTTTAGATCAATTGCATCATAAATTGCTGATTTAATACGACAACCATCAACATCTTTTCTGAATGTATCTGTTTCTCGTTACCTTTTCATTTTCTTTTTTAGTTCTTTGTTTTTCTGCTATTCTTCAATGTATTTTTATATTTTATTTAATGCTGCATAATCTCCTATTGCAAATGCTGTGATTTAGCGTTGTAACCTATCCAATTCATTTTGTTCGCGTTCCAGTGCCTGCTTTGCATATTTGAAATCAATGGAATCTTGGCGTAAATATTCTGAGCGTCCCAACCTTATGTCCCTTGTCGACTTTTCCAAAGCCTCTTTTACACGTTTTCTTTCCGTCTCAACCTTTTTTGCCTGTTCAGCTATTTCCTTTGCATGTTTAATTTCTGTCATGATAATTTCCTCCATATTTTTTTGCCAATTGTGAAACTCAAAAATTTTAGGTCTCATGCGGTTGCTTTACTTTTTATATATGGAAATCCCTCCTCTTTTGTAGTATAAATATTAATATACGCAAAATCGATATACACCAAAAGAAAGATGGATTTTCATTCGTAATAAATTTGTTCAGATGTCATTAGAATACATCTATTCCGATATCTCATCCAAAATTGGAAATCAAAAATCTACATTACTGACTTTACTTGATGATTATCTTGATTTTCCTCGACTTATCTCGAAAAGCGCTTACCGAGCTTTATACAAATCCACTGAGAGAAATCATGAATATCATCTTGAGAGTTCCATCTGTACCATCATTATTCAGAGACTCTATTGTTTTGATAAGGATCTCCAACTTTTTGTGTCTTTTTCATTAAATCATGAAGTCGATAAATTTTGCAAGTTTACTAAAATCACGGACGCTCCTATACTTACGCGCTTCAAACAATGTATAGAAGCCAATTATGTGAGACACCTTTCTAAAACTTTATTTGAGTTCAAAAACTTTAAGCATATCTTCGGTATTGTATTCGACCATTTATTATATTTCTTTAGTTGTTTCTTCTTCAAGATTGTGCATCTGCATCTTTTTATAGAAACTTTGCTTATCTGTTCTGTGTTACCTTTCTATTTTCCCGTTATGTCTCCCCATCATATCCTTTATTCCACGCTACATTATATCACATGGCCCATCATGTGTACAGTAGCAATATTATACAAAATCTATTTTGTGTATTTGTATGGTATGTATATTGGCCTGTACTGCGTACAATAGCATAAATGATAGGTGAACAAAAGCCATCTCAAATTAACGTTTCCCTCCTTATTGGATGTATAAACCCCAAGACGACTCCGAAACATACAAGACACTATTACGACAAGCAAAAAAGGAATGAGCCATAACCATATGGTTAAGCCATTCCTTTTGGCGCGTCCTAAGGGACTCGAACCCCCGACCTACTGGTTCGTAGCCAGTCACTCTATCCAGCTGAGCTAAGAACGCATGTGCTTAATTCCTCTAAACACAGATTATATAATAGCACAATCTTTTAATTTTGTCAATAGATAATTCCAAATTTGAAAAACTTTTAGTCTCACTTTTTTACGTTTGTTCTGCAATTTTGTTAATAGCGCGCGCGGGTTATGTGATATAATCAGGATATAATTCGACATACTAAATATAAGGAGGTATGAAATCTTGAAAATAACGGAACAAACGCTCATTGAATTTAAAGAACATCTTATCAAATCCGAAAAATCCCGCGCCACCGTGGAGAAATATGTCCATGATGCGGCCGCGTTTAAAAGCTGGCTC
>CANRAG010000066.1 GCA_947628515.1 uncultured Clostridia bacterium
CGAGCTTATGCTCGCCGCAATGGGCGCGGATATAACCGTTGACGGGCTTACGGTAAGAGTGGGTAAAACAGACGCTCTTAAGGCGCAGGATATAATTGTTCCGGGCGACATCTCCTCGGCGGCATTCTTCCTCGTTCTCGGCGCTATTATGCCAAATTCCGAGATACTGATAAAAAATGTCGGAATTAATCCGACAAGAACCGGAATTATAGACGTGCTTAGAGATATGGGCGCGGATATGGAGCTTATTAACGAGCGCTCGGCCGCGGGCGAGCCGGTGGCGGATATTATTATCCGAACGTCAGAGCTGTCCGGCACAGAGATAGGCGGAGCGATAATTCCGAGACTTATAGACGAACTGCCGGTTATCGCGGCGGCGGCGGTATTTGCAAAGGGCACAACGACAATAAGGGACGCGCGGGAGCTTAAAGTAAAGGAAACGAACCGCATACGCGCGGTTGCGGATGAATTTAAAAAATGCGGCGTTGATATAGAGGAAACCGACGACGGCATGATAATCAGAGGCGGTAAGCCCGTTTTCGGCGCCGACTTCACCACCTACGGCGACCACCGAATGGCGATGAGCCTTGCGATTTTAGCGCAGCTCGCCGAGGGCAATTCAACATTAAACGACAGCGAGTGCGTTAATGTGAGCTATCCTTCATTTTTTGATGATTTCTACGGTCTTGACGCGTCCGGCCGGTCATAACCGCGCACCGGGGAACGATTTTACTGCGTTTTTGTTTGCGCAAAAGAACGGCAATATGAATTACCGGCGGTTGTCCCGCCGGTAATTTTATCGTGAGAATATAATGTTTTACTTGTTATCTCCGTTAAATAATCTTATACAGCCTGTATAGGATTACCGCCGCTTCGCCCCGAGTCATACCCTTTTTGTCCGACAGCTTGCCCGCTTCATCTTCGGTTAGAATACCGTATTTTATAGCATATGAAATATCATCGGCCGCCCAGTCGGGTATGTTGGCGGGTACGGTAATTGACGGCTCCGGATAAGGCTCTATTGCTGTGCCCTCTTTTTTCAGCGTTCGCGCCGCCAATACGGCAAGCTGCAAATCCGATACGGCGTTCTCTCCACGGAATGTGTTATCGTCAAACCCGTCAATTATCCCATAGCTTTGGCTTGCCCCTGCGACTTCGTAATACCACATATCCGGAGTGACGTCCGAAAAGATACACGGTGCGCTTCGGTCGCCTCTGCCAACCATTCGCAGCATGAGTCCGGCCGCCTCCGCCCGCGTCAGCGCCTTATCCGGCATGAATTTATCAGCAGTTATCCCGTTTATAACACCTGCTTTTGTAAGCGCTGTTATTTCGTTTTTAAACGCCGAGTGCTCTATATCAGTATAAGTCCGCTCTGTGTCTGTTATGGGAGACGGTTCTTTTATATCGCTTATTGAGCTTGCTTTTATATTAACGGTACCGACAAATTCTGCCGCTTTTTCTAAACTGCATTCATATAAAACTCTGTCATTTGATAAAAGCAGCTCTTTGTTTGAGAAATCGTACTTTCCCTCGCTGATACTGTTAACATTGTCCATTATGTGATAAGGAAGATTAATATACAGCGCCTTGTCGCCCGTATCAATACATCCCTTTTTTTCCTCCCGTTCCGCGCCATAGAACCATACCGACCCGTCGTTTTTAAGAATTATATCATAACCTGTCCGCGATACTGCTTGCTTCGCATCCTCTAAATATTCTTTAGGCATGTATTGCATATATATACTGCCGCTTTCCTCAAATTCATATGTGGTTCCCCACATCCACAGCGTATTACCAATCTTTACATATGATGAGCTTGTTCCGGCATAAACATCATTAGCCGGAGCTAAATTAACATTAGCACGGCTCACTGCCAAAGTCGATTTGCCTATTCCCAATTCCCCTTCTTTATTAAGACCCGTAGTTATTATACTCCCGTCCGTTTTAAGTATAACCCCATGGCTGTCTCCTATGACCGCCTTTTTAACATTATTCATAACCTTTATAGGCTTACTCGTGTTTATACTGTAGTCATCTAAGCCCATTTCATTATAACTGTTGGAACCAACCGCCCACAGGCTGTTATCATTTGTAACTATAAATGCAAAAAATCTGTTTGCATCTATATCCCGTACATCTTCCATCACCACGGTAGGCGTTTCAAACTCTCCAAACAGACTATTCCCCCATGTCCATAAGCTCCCGTCGGTTGCCACCGCATAATTACAGCAAACGCGGTCTATATTGTCTAACAGCTTTTCGCACATATCGGATTTGCCGTACTCCCATGTCCATAAGCTGTCGTCATTCTTTACCGCATAGCACCGGTCTTTATCTATATATATTGTTGATGCCGCAATAGCCGGTATTGCAGTCATGTTAAGTATAAAAGCAACCGAAATAATAAATATTTTAAATCTATTCATGTTATTTGCCTCGCTATTATCTTTGTATCCTCAATTTTTCAATAAATACGGAAAAGGTACTGTTTTGCTGATAAATTATCGTATATATGGCCAGACAAAGCCATCGGCCGATCCTCTTTCCGACCAAATCGTATCCCAACCGCAACTGATCCATTGTCCGTTTTTATATGTAAAACCGAACCTGTTTCCGGACATATAGCTGTCATTCTTAGATCGAGCTGTAAATATACAATAAATTTCAGCATAAGAATCACTATATGATAATATTTTTACTTTGTCCGCACCCTGTATTTCTTCGATATTTTTAAATTCTCCTATGTGCCGCGCGGTTATGTATTCGCATTTAGCAATACAAGCTATCCACACTGTTAAAGTTATCAGAATAAACAAAAGCAATGCTTTCAGCAGGCGTTTACTCTTTAATTTCATTTCTTTCATTATCTTCCTTTTATCCTTCAATTTATTCTAAATTAACGGGTATTGTTAATCTATAAAAGTGACTGACGAATAACATGAGAGAACCGAACCCGCGCGTTTTTTTGAGGAATGATCGCGCTTCCGTGTTAGAGAAATAATTGTTCTAACCCATGAATTATACCTTTATTATAAGGGTTTTTTACCCTGTAAAGCGTGTCGGTATGACAATCTCTTATAAACGCTCCTCCGTATATGCTATAAGCTTTTAATATATTGCCTCCGTTGTCATAATATGTAACAAATACATCTGCGCTTTGGTTAATTAATTCATCCTCAAATGCCGTAACCAATCTAATTTGTTTCAAGTATTGGTTTATTCTTTTTATATTGTCAGTTGTGTTGTATACCGCAATACCATTATCCATTTCATCATATTTATTTAGGTTAATTACTCCTGAAATCTCTATATGACAAATATTGTCCGTTTTAGGCATTTCAGATAAATGTCTTGTTATTCTGAATGTCGCCTTATATTCGGCAAGATCCAAATCACGATTAGGATTGGACGGATCCATAATAGATATAATACATACACCATTATATATTATAAACAGTACCACTATCGTTGACAATATTATAAGGACAATTCTCTTTAACATATTGCTCTGCTCCTTCAAATTTGAATACACTCCGTCCTTCGCGCTCCTTACAATTCTGCCCAATCAATTCCGGAACATTGTCCATTGGCATACCTAAGAATTATTGTTGTTGTTTTGTTCGGTTTAGAAACACGAGAGAACCGACCCCGCGCGTTATAAAGGCCTTCTTTCCCCCTCTTTTCTTAACGGTTTCAGCAATATCAACCCTTCCCTTTTTAAGTCACTTTAATTGTTGACATGCTTTTATTATTTCGTTATGAATATATTCATCATCCACATAATACTTTGACAGCAAAATATCCTCTTTAAATGGAGTATATCTCTCACATTGAATTGCTAAATCTTTAAATATATTCATCTCATTTTCATCTATTGCATCCTCATCCCAATCCGTTTGAAAAAATATACGCGAATATTCATCACAGAATGTAGATACGCGATATTTATTATCCATATATGCACATATTAAATATTTTAGTTGTTGTCTTTTTGTCATATTTCTTACCACATCTCCATTTGAAAATCAGTTTACACAAGAAAACCATCTGAGATCACTCGTGTTTTTTAGCAAAATCCCATCAACCTATATTTAAAGTTTCTGATATTTTAATTTAATTACCCTGTGTAATAATATTTACTGATAGATTCCGCATATCGACATTACACTTGTAACCCAGCTTTTCAACAATAAACACGAGAGAGCCGACCCCGCGCGTTAACCCGTGTCATTTTCGGGGCCTTAACAAAACTGTATTCATCGCGCCATTTTGTTTATTAATTCTTATTTCCTCTCTTTTATTTGGTTTGCCTTCATCTTCCGCATTATAATTCTTCAGCCAAACACGCCACTCATCGTCTTCTTCGCTTAATTCAAAATCTTCATATTCAAAAGCTTCGTCAAAATATGCCTCATATGCTACCTCGGCAAATCTTAATGCGGTTTGCTTGTCCGGTACACACTCCTTCAAGGTGTACGCATTGTCTGTGTTCCCATGGCTTATAAATATTATCAACATCACCATAAAACTTACCGTTATTGACAGAACCATAATTGTTATGTTTTTTATAATATCCTTCATTATCATAGCCTCTTTTCGTTAACCGGAAACAGCGGCAATTCCTTTATTGATAAAACATTTCACGTTTATTTCTTGGATTCCTTGTAACGGTGAAATTCTTCTATCTCATTCTCACCGCCAAATAACATTGTATTCAAGGCTCCTGTCTTTTTATTGATATATATTCCCGCGCAATAAGCCGAATACTGCTCTTTCGGAGTGTCATAATGTTTTAACCATACCTGCCAACTATCATCGCCCTCACAAGCTTCAAAATCCTCATATTCAAAATCTTCACCGCTATATACTTTGTATACTGCTTGCGCAAGCTTTATCGCAGCTCCTTTATCCCGAACACATTCTTTCCACGAATATGCTGTATCTGTGTTTCCGCCGCATATCAACATTAGCCATATACCCATGGAAACCGCTGCCGCCGACAAAACTATAATTATTATATTTTTTATTATACTCTTCATAATTCACCTCAATAAACACGAGAGAGCCGCCCCACATGTTCCCTAATAAAAATCCATCTGAGTAAGCCAATGCTTCGGGGCTAAAGGAACCCAGGCTGAAATACGCTGAATCGGGCATATTATATCCCAACCGTGTGATTGAAACACCGGATATGCTCCCTCGCCACAGAAGTCTTTTTCTCCGACAAATTCTCCATACAGAACAAACCTGCTATTGGATGCGACCTCTGTTTTTATGATTTCGTGAACATTTGATAACTCACCTTCAATAAACACGTATCCTTCGTATCCTGTGGTACTTTCCGTTATTTGCCAATCAAATCCTGTAACTAAGCAAGGTTCGCATATAATGTATTCTTCCTGTGCATTTTTCAAGGCATCTTCTGTAATGGCAACTTTTTGCGGATAATATGCCCACCACCCTAATAGTAATATAGGAAATATAACAATAACAGACAGAATAAAGCGTTTCATTCTTTGATATCCCCCTTATTGTGTACACGAGAGAATCGACCCCGCGTGTTATAGGCTTTTGTTTTGGAACGCAATGGGGACGGTTCGAGACCACTGTGTTCTAATAAAGCATCTCGTATAGCTTCATAATCATTGTTTCTTTTTTATTTGCCGTTGGAAACTCATTCGTATAATCCCATGTTCTCCCACCTGATTCATCTATTTCACATTCATAACTCAATAATATTGTATTGTTATACTGCGTATCCATAGTTTGATAAAATGTTATCCGATTTCTATGTACATTTGTTCTTACCCATAAAACATTACACTGATTTCTAAGAATAGTAAAATCATTATTATCTTTCAAAATATCATCATCGAAATAATAATCATGAGTATCCGATGCGTCATCATTTATGATGATGTCGGTAACTCTATTAAAAGCGTTGCTATAATCATCTAATAAATTTTTTAATTTATCCTTTTGTGTAATCAAAAACCTCCCATCTTCGTTCTTTATATGCTCAATATGATAAAATCCACTACATACATATATCACAGTAATTAGTGCCAGAATAAGAATTACAGACAGAATTTTTTTCAATAGAATCACCTCCTAAGACAACACAAGGGGATAGGTCTCATATATTACCGGTATTTGCCAAATTAGTGTCGTATTTATTCTATCTTTTATTTTATCATCTTTTACATAAAAAAACAATTGATATTATCTACATAAATCCCGTGTTTTTTTCGTCAGTTTTAATAGGGCTGAAAACGGTGAAAATCGCAAAAAAACGCCCTGCGTAAGGTGTGTCCGCAGGGTGTTTGATTTCCGTATGCTTATTTGCTTATCTGTATTAAATTAGTGTATCATCCAATAAAAAATTAAACTCTCACTTCAGCTTTTGGAATTTTTTGAATATTTTTTGGGATTTATTGACCTTTTAAGTGATCCCGAACCGTCCCTTGTGTTATATTACTGCAGCAGACCTGTATCTGTGCCCGAAGCAATATCATATTTTCTCAATTCAAGATTTCCATCCGGATGCATTCCATAGTAATATATAACATTGTCATATATGGCATAGGTATATACTGACGGAATGATATTTTGTATTTCCTTTGTTGCCATATCCATACCGCATAAGTTATATGAATGATCAAAATAATTTATAAAATAAAGCTTGTCGCCATAAACCTTAAACATCGGTGACGCCAAATATTCACCATCAATTGTTTCTATTGACTTGGTTTCTCCGATTGAATATGAATAAACTTTGGAGTAAGATACATCAAGCGTCGCACCGTTAAAAAGCAATTTGTCTTTATATTTGGTTATATTACGCACACAGGCCGAATCGCCGTAAACGCTATTCTCCAAATTATAGAGGTTGAGCGTTTCTCCGCTTAAAAGAAGCTTATTCTCTTTACTATCCGTGTTATAAACATTTACACTTTCCGTTTGTGTGCTCCCGTCTTTGCATAATGCGTAGTATATATCCCTATTATCTATATATATCGAGCTTATGTTGTCGGAGACTAACTCGGATTTTTTCGGGCTCACTTTATACAGTTTATTTGAGCAAAGAACATATAAATCATTACCAATCTTGAAAATTCTGAAATCATGCACAACCAAATCACTGTAAAATGCTTTTATATAGTCCGAAACACAACCTTCATAAAACGGTTCTCCGGGATTTGCCGCATCTATGCTGTAGATTTCTATATTCGGCGACCTTGTGTTCATGACCTTGCCGTAGTATAATCTACCGTCAAAACAAAACATTCTCGCCATTCCCGTAGCAAATGCGCCTTCTTCGGGCGAGATACTTACTTTGCCAATCTGCTCATCGGTGCCATCGCTTAAATCGTATTTGCGCAGCGATACATCCATTGAACTTGTATTCTTCATATCATAATAGTAAATATTATTATCATATTTAACAATGTAGCTTCCGTTAGAGCTATCATGCGATACGCTATGTGCATTATCCCCAACCGCACAGGATGAAAATAGCATCAGCAACATCAATATAACACTGATTTTAGTGATTTGAATATGGATAATCTTCTGTTTCATGATTTAACTCGCCTTCCTTTCCACTCAGAAACCAATCATATACTACTCTCCATATGCATCTTTACCCGTATATGTATAATAATCCACTCTATGGTGTTCTACTAAAAGTATCACTTTTACTAATGCGTCGGAGTGCCTGTTTTCGGACTATTACTCCCTTTTTAATATCCTACCGTTCCCGCCATAAATCCATTGACTGTCAAATCCATATATTGTATTAGTATCATCGGTGAATACAGTAATATCTCCTGTATTTATATTAATTTTATGAATAATATCATCATCTGACGAATAATATATATTATCGTCATCGGTAAGCATATTTAATACATCACCATGGAATAATGTCTTTATTTCTCCGGCGCTGTAGCTGTTAAGCTCTCTCTTGTCAGGATTGAAAAAAATTATACCGTCTTTAATCGGCGATAAGAAAAACCTATCGTTCTTTGCAGTGGTATTAAGTATTTTTTCGGATTTATTTAAATTAATATCAAAAGAATACAGCTCTCCTTCAAAGATATTCAATTCATTCCCGCTGCCTATCGCATTTGCATAGTCGTCCAACGAGCTGTCTGTAAAGTCAATGCTCCAATAATACACTATATTATCATTGACGCAGAATCTCGTTACAGGTTTTTTTGTTGCAAGCGCTGTATACGACCCTGATTGCAAACCATAAACGGCTATTTCATTATTTATACAGCTATACAACTTATTATCGTATACTATACTTTGCTGGTATGTTCCACTGTTGAGGTCAAATAATTTTTCCGTTCCTTCTTCGGTAACTTCATATAAACTATAGTCTTTATGGTTGTCGGTATATATAAAATATACGGTATTATTCCATTTTTGTACTTCTATGGAATTTTCACTTAACTTAACAGTATCATTTCCGTTATATTGATACAAAATATTATTATCTATGTAATAAACTTTATCATTTGCCGACGCAAACATTCCGATGGTTTCATTATGTATATTATTTGTTTCAACATTCCTTCCACAGCCCGACAGGCATACCGAAATAACAATCCATATTATAATACATCTGAATTTCATATCACCGTTTCCTCCCTTGCAACACATAAATTAGCCGGTTGTGAAATCAAAAATATTTGAATTTTACATAGTTTTTGGAATAACACGAGAGAACCGACCCCCGCGTGTTTATCCTGTGCAAGCTAGTCATCCCCTTGTGTTCCGCTACCGCCCGGCAGGAACTATTTTCCCATATTCATCAAAACTTTTTAGATATTTGTTATCCCACGGTTTAGGGGTATAATCGAATATCGCCTTATATTTATCATAAAAGCTACTATCCTCTTTTAGGATGTCTATATAACTGTTATCACAAAAGACTTTAATGTGAGCCTCATAATCAAGAGTATAGTCATCCCATTTAAAAGTTTTCGATTTCTTTATATCTGATTGGTGCTGTATATCTTCAATTAAGTTATCCATCTCCTGCCTTGGTATATACTTAACTTTTAATGCATAGAACAGCGGCGGAATTTCTCCCGGCGACATCTTAAATTTGCGACAGCCGTCTAAGTAAAATAATGCTCCGTAATACAATTCAACTCTGCCGTTCTCAGACAATCTAAGGTAAATGTCTTGATTGGTTTGTCCTTGATGATACAATACGGAAAGATTTGACACCATTGGCTTATTTGTATGCACCTTGTATATCTTGTGTATAATACAACTCAAAGATACAATAAGAACAATAATCATGGCACCGGTCCATAGTAATCTTTTTTTCACTAATTAGTATACCTCGTTCTTTCTTTTAATCCATTTTCCCTTCTTAGTGAATTTTCTGTAGTATCCCATGAATTTGCATCTACATATACATTTGTTGGCGTAAAATATGAAATACCATACACGAGAGAACCCATACACGAGAGAACCGACCCCGCGTGTTAGACCCCGCGTGTTCACGAGAGAACCGACCCTGCGTGTTATGTTTTTTGGCAAAATTCCATCAGCATATCTTTAATTTCTCTGGTATTTTAATTACCCTGTGTAATAATATTTACCGATAGGTTCTGCATATCGACATTACATTTGTAACCCAACTTTTCAAGAAACGCTGAAAACGTACTGTTTTGCAGATAAATTCTATCGTCAAAATCAGCATATAAGCCGCGCAAATCATATAGTGCTAATGTTGATTTATCATCAGAAATCTTTACATATTTCAGTTGCGGTAAATTATAACAAGTCCATGTGCTGAGTGTATACGCACTGTCTCTGTGCATTATATGAACATTTCCTGTTTTGGAGTCCCATTTCACGTCAGCACCTAACGTCTCTAAGGTGCTTCTCAATGGAATAAACACAGCCTGTCTGTCAAAAATAGCTTTATTCTCCATGTTTGCCAATGAGTTATCGATGTATACGTCTCCGTTTTCAGCGCGAATATTATCTCCGACCAAATCAATGTCCTGCGCGTACAGATTATTAATCAATCCGCAAAGCTGCTCCGCGTTACATGCAACTGCATAGGTGAATGGCGCCCTGCTTATCGAACTGTCAAATGTGTCGCACCTATACACATAGCCACTGTCACATATTGTAATGCTGTTTTCGTACTCATCATTCAACCCTATGACTAATTGTGCATTATTATATAATTCAAAATTCATAAGAGAGCCCGGTCTATATTGAAACTCATAGTTGCTTAGTAAATTCAATACTTTATCCACATCTTCCTCTGACTTATAGTGTTTTTCTTCATTTCCAACGTTAATACATATTTCAATCTTACCGGGTTTTTCACGCCAATACTCATACAAACTATAATCACTTAACTTGCCCGCTCGTATTTCATTAAACACAAAATTTTCACCAATGGTCAAAGTGTCCGCTCCTTCCGCATACGCAATAGAAATGTGCCACTTTACAAATATACACATCAATATCGAAGCTAATATAAATACTTTCATTCTCATTAATACTTGCCCTCCATTATTAATATCCAACAACATATGCACCAACATAATTATCATAATCTAAAACATAGTTTCCGCTATACACGGTTCTCCTGTTTGCTATTCTTGGATCAGTTATGAAAGCGCAAGAGAGAACCGACCTCGCGTGTTATAAAATTCATTAACTGATACTTTTTATTTGCCATGCATAATTGCTGAAATAATTTAACAATCCCCATGTTGTATAATGTTTTACATATCCGTTATCCTTATCAACTATATAATAATCCTCACATTCCAATATATCGGGGACTTTTGTTTGCCAATTAATAACCCAAATATCTTCAGCACTATATAGATTAAAATATCTGTCGTTAGTATTTTTAAATGCCTCATATTTATCAGTTTCATCCAATATTGCAGATATATGTTCTGCCACATCTTGCGCATTTTCAAATTTCGAGATTATTTTTACCCCAAATATTTTATCTTCAAGTAATCCGTTTTCTAAAATCTGCGTTTTATTTATTGGTAACTGCTCATTTATAAAATGGTATATATATCCTCTCATATTGATTTCCTGATATAAATCCTTTGTGTATATATAAGTACCTGATTCTTTCCATTCTACATCAAACCCCAATTGTTCGAAAGTTTCTCTTAGCGGTACATATATAGAATCATTAATAGTTACAATAGGCTTGTCATACCCAATATGTACGTTATCAATCAATATATTTGAATCAGTCTTATAAGCAATTATTTCATCATATACAGCACAAACTCCAATTATACTAAATATTGATTGTACTGCTATAATGGATACTATCAATATCTTATTAATTAATTTCATTCCGCACCGTTCCTTTCTTTTTATTTCAAAATAAACACAATAAACACGTGAGAACCGACCCCGCGTGTTTCCTCTGGTATTTTAATTACCCTGTGTAATAATATTTACCGATAGGTTCTGCATATCGACATTACACTTGTAACCCAACTTTTCAAGAAACGCTGAAAACGTACTGTTTTGCAGATAAATTCTATCGTCAAAATCAACATATAAGCCGCGCAAATCATACAAGCGCACGCGAGAACCGACCCCGCGTGTTGGACCCCGCGTGTTGACCCCGCGTGTTATGCTCATTGAATATAATCTCGAAATATTGTTCCGTAATCCTTATCAATGAAAATACCATAAGAGTCCAATCTGTCCACACCATCTTCTATTAGATATACATGCCATGCATTCAACTCATCCAGATATGTAGCATCAAACAATTCCTCGCTATAGTCGTTTCCTGTTCGGGTTTTATAGATTATTTTTGCATATTTTATTGCAGATCCTCTGTCAGGTATACAATTTCCTTTAAAATTGTATGCGATTAAAACATCTTTTTTACTAAGAACAGACTTAACTCTTATAAGACAAAACGATTCGCATGCTATTATAATCAATAATAAAACAATTAAAACTAAGCAGTTTCTTGTTCTTTTCATAAACGTCCTCCTTTACAATCCACGACACGAAAATGCATCATCTCGTGAGGCTTTACTATAAATAGTTCGTGCTCTAAATGATTTGACGTTACACTCTCTTACTAAGCCTGTATATGTACACGAGAGAACCGGCCCGCGTGTTAATAACAGTTCCATGAAATTACTTTTTGGGGTTTATCTTGTTTTAAAAAGTTGCTCCTGTTTATTATTTCATCCATGTTATTGAAAAATCCAATAACATAATATGGCATGACCACATTCCTGTTACTTATATATATATCATCTAAATCTATTAATAGCCCATTTATACACTCTTCCATAAAAGAATACCCTAAGTGTATATTTATTTTATATTTGTCGTGTATATATGATTGAAATTTTATATTTATAACACTATAAAAATCATTATTATTTATGCAATATAATTTACAAAAATAGTTATTATCATGTCCTATATAAACAATTTTGTTTCCTATTTTTTCCACAAACGGACTGTTTAAAGGTCTATTCATGTGGCCAATGAACAACATTTCAGCTATTTCATTATCATTGAGCTCGTACATTTTTTCTCTATTGTTACAATCCATAAAACATAAATCACCGTAACGATATTTTGATAAAAAATCATCTATATTATCTTCATATATAATCTCAAAATTATTTATACATTTATCTCCTAAATCATCAGATTTTATCAAAACAATATCAGTATTTATAGTCTTTATAGCTTTCCATATATCATATACAGATATTCCCATGCATATGTATTCATGTTCAACCGGATTTGTTTTTAAATAAATCAATTGTTTTTCTTTGTTCATACTAATCCTTTCTTTTAATATATAGTAGTGTAAAGTATTTTTGGATGTTCCTACGAAAAACTTATCAACCACGTAATTTGTAACGTCTATTTGTACATAATTATGATTGTCTCCCTTTATTTACTTTGTAACTGTTCTAAATCATGTGTCGAAATTCCTGAAAGCCAAACTGAAAGCCTGTTTAATTCGGGCTTTATAAACACGAGAGACCCGACCCCGCGTGTTTTCATCGACTTTTTAAGTGGTCTCTAACCGTCCCCTCGTGTTCGTCCTTACTTAAACGTGTTTTGAATTGGGTCTGCTACCTCCCAACCAATCAGACGAATTTTGTATTTTTCATATGCTACATCAGCCTTATAGGCACTCCCTCCTGTTTCACCATCCGCAGTTTGAAACTCATAGCTTACATAATCAAAACCTTGTGCATCTCTCGCAAAAGGATTTGTGTTATCCCCCATATAATATTCAGCCGTTCCATAGTAAAAATATAATTCTAATATTGTTTGATCGAGTTCATTTGTTTCATCTAATGGGCGCAGATCCAAAAGCGTAAGTTGTTCATTGCCGCTTTTAAGCGTTGTTTTCCACCTACGCGCCTTACCTGCTGTCCCGCGATTCACAAATCCAACAAATTCACATATTATAGTATCCTCTACTACTTTTATTTCTCCGTTAAGCTCGTATGTTAACTTAAAAGGAAATTCACCATATTGTATGTCAGGGGGGGTGAGGAGTTGGATTAAATATGAAAAAAATTGCTCCTGAAACCACAAGTATATACAACAATACATAAATCAAAATAATTGCTCCAGCAACTATCCCTGATCTTATAAACACTTTCTTCATTTCTACCCTCCTGCTAAATTCCAAATGTTCTTTTATAAACACGCGAGAACCGACCCCGCGTGTTATTTTTGATTACTCCGACTTGAGAAACACGAGAGAACCGACCCCGCGCGTTATATATATCCCTATTATCTATATATATCGAGCTTATGTTGTCGGAGACTAACTCGGATTTTTTCGGACTCACTTTATAAACACGAGAGAACCGACCCCGCGTGTTTTTGTAAGTAACACGAGAGAACCGACCCGAGACCACTTAAAAAGTCGATAAATCCCGAAAAATATTCAAAAAAACATGGTAATGCGGCTCGAAATATGGTATA
>CANRAG010000067.1 GCA_947628515.1 uncultured Clostridia bacterium
ATGCTGTCTTTCGGCTGCGGAGTTTTAATGTTCGCTCCGCAGCCTTAAGGTTGTACGTTAATGTCCGGAGCGTTAACACCGGCATCCTTCCGGCGGCATCTGCGAGGGCATATATTTTCATCTGTTGCCGCCATGCAACCTACCGTGGCAGCAACGCGGTTGAAAAATTAAAGGTAATCGCGGAATGGTAACGGATAAATTTGTTTAATATCCATCGCAAGCCATGGAGAGACGTTTCTCCGTGTGGGTAATGGCGCGCGGTGCTTATTAGAATATAAAAATCAAACAACAATTTAAGAGAGGAGAGAATCGACAAATGAATTTAAAAAAATTCATTAGCACTGTCAGCGCTGCCGCTATAGCTGTCAGCGCCTTTGTGGGGATAGCAATAAGCGCGAGCGCGGAAAGCCGTGAGCTTCTTACCGAAGATTTTGAGGACGATTCCACAATATTCGGTACAGAAGGTATATATGATACAAACGGCACAGGTGCAAGGATTCAAACAAAGCTTTTGGCGCCGCGTAGAGCTGTTACGGCCACGTTCGATGAGGCATATGAACCGGCATGGGATAAGGCTATAACCGTATCATATCAGGTGTATTGCGGCTATTATGGCAGTCAGACTACCGAGACTGTAACATTCAAAACCCCATTCGGTGATGAATTGGCCAGCTATGATTATAACGTTACAAGCGGCGAGATAACATCCGTAAAGCTCGGGGGAAAGGAAGTTGAAGGATTTACAGCTTTCAACTTCCAGAACAGAGCAGATGAAAATCACAATGCAAGCGGATTTAGCGACTGTAATGATGACTATAAGTCAACAGTTACATTGGCAATAACTATAAGTACAGTATCCCTTACCTTCTTGAGAGATAACCCTTATACATATTGCTTTAATGCCTATACAGGCGAATTGCCGTTCCGGCCGGCTCTTGGGTCAATGACGGTGGATCCGCCGTTTGCCACTCCGCAGGATAGAGTTCCGGGTATAGATAACATTGTTATCTCGGAGGTGGACAACTCGACGTATACCGTAAAGTACTGTCTTGAGGAAGGACAAGAAATAAAATCAGAGACATACGTTGGCGTATCGGGCACAGCTCCGTTTGTTTATAAGAACCCATTTGATGTAGAAGATAAGAGATACTTCTATGTATCGGACAACGCGGAGGGACAAACAATTAGTCCCGACAACGGAACAGAAGTACATGTCACTGTAAGAGAAGCGGATAAGTATACCGTTTCCGCAAAGACGTCCACAGGCGAAGAATTAGCGGGCGAAACAACGGTGGTTGAAGGTGACATGTTTACCTATAATTATCCGAAATACCTCACCGATCAAGACAAGAAGATAACACATGTATGCGATGATTCCACTTACTCAATAACCGTTATACCGGACAGCAGTCAAGAGTACATTGTTAATTACAGTGACTACACGGATGGTACGGCATATTTTTATGAAGGCGAGAGCTTTGCCGGTTCACAGAACGGTTTAAGCTCCCCACAGTATTCGGGAGGCTCGGGTATAAGAGAGATAGATAAAAATCCGATTACAATAACCGCCCCCGAAGCAGGTAAGTACACGGTTACATTGGCTGTGGCGGGTTCGATGGATAGCGCCAAATCATTCGTACATGCATACAAGAACTCAACCGATTCGGAGGCATTGGATGTTGACGCTCAATGGGGCGACCGAAGGTTCCCTATAATAGTAACATTCGATGTCGAGCTTGACACATCTGATTCAATTATTATAAAAGCGGATAACGATGAGGTTGGCGCAGACTATATTCTTCTCAAAAAGACAGCAGAGCTTGATGTGGACAGCACACATGCCGAGGTGTTTGAATTTGACACAGCCAATGTAAAATCGGGCATGAACGTATTCCTTACGGTAAAGCGCAAGAGCGACAGCGCAATGTCAAAGAAGGCTAAAATCGGCACGGTTGCTACCGAGATCACAGGCGACGGTTATGCCGGTTTTGCCATCAACGTAAAGGATATTTCGGATGATTATGAAGTTAACACAATTACAATCGAATAACGGAGGTGTGGAAAATGAAGAAGTTTTTTGAAAATCCGAAAATGGAGCTTAGTATGTTCCACACAGAGAATATTGTTACCGTATCAAACGTTACGTCGGGCACCCCGTCGGAATCGACAGCAGATAATCTTAAGGAAAGCAATTATCTTGTTCAGGACATAAGCGTGAAGGGCGTTGAGTTCAAATTTTAATCCTATTTAACGGTTAACTAACCACGGAGGGCGAGCCCATGCGCCCTCCGCTTTTTTTGCGCCGACGCGGCGTAATCATTGTGCATATAAGACTGTGTTCAAATTGTAATTTGTTTGTTAATAATTTAATCTTGAAAATTAACATGCTTTGTGTTAGAATAATTATACTGAAAAAAAGGAAAATAAATGATTGATTGGTTGTCGGTTGTGGTCATTGACCGGGAGGAGAGACATGCAGCTTATATCGTTTATCAATTATCTTATCGGCACGGCGTTCTTTCTGTGCTATATATACCAGATTTACTATATCCTGGTGCCGTTTATGAAAAAGGAAGAAAAATCTTACCGGGGCGAACAAAATCGGTTCGCGGTGCTGATTTCGGCGCGGAACGAATCGAAGGTTATTAAGAATTTGCTCGACAGTATAGACGCGCAGACGTATCCGAGGGAATTAACGGATGTGTTCGTTGTTGCGGACAACTGTTCGGATAACACCGCCGATATTGCCGAGGCCTGCGGCGCGCACGTCTACAGACGGTTTGATAACGTAAATGTCGGCAAAGGCTACGCGTTAAACTATCTTTTGGGCGAGATAAAAAAGACATACGGCGAGAACTATTTTGACGGATATTTTGTGTTTGACGCGGACAATGTATTGGATACTCATTATATCGAGGAGATGAATAACACCTTCGCGGGCGGATACGAAGTCCTCACGAGCTACAGAAACTCTAAGAACTACGGCGACAACTGGATTTCCGCGGGGTATGCGCTGTGGTTTTTGCGCGAGTCAAAGTATCTTAACTACCCGCGTATGCTGCTTAATTCAAGCTGCGCGATATCCGGCACGGGCTTTATGTTCAGCAAGAAGATTGCAAAGGAGCTTGGCGGCTGGAACTATTACCTGCTCACTGAGGATATAGAGTTTACGGTTGACCATGTTATAGACGGCTATAAGATAGGCTTTTGCAAGAACGCGATGCTCTATGACGAGCAGCCGAACACCTTCAGGCAGTCGGTTCGCCAGAGAATGCGCTGGGCGAGGGGATATTTCCAGGTTATGTGCCATTACGGAACAAGGCTTATAGACGGTATGAGAAAGGGAAGCTTCTCATGCTATGATATGTCAATGAATATAATGCCGGCAATGATACTGAGTCTTATCATGATAATCATGAACGGCACCGCGCTGGTAACGGGACTGGCGGCGGGAATAAGCGTGCAGCCGATACTTCACGGTTTGGGAATGTCGGTATGGGGGATGTACTTGATGCTGTTTGGCATAGGCGCGATAACGACGGTGACGGAGTGGAAGAACATATACGCATCCACGTTCAAAAAGATACTTTACGCGTTCACCTTCCCAATCTTCATGCTTACCTATATACCGATTACGATGGCGGCGTTGTTTAAGAATGTGGAATGGAAGCCCATAGTGCACAGCGAGTCAAAAACCCTTGCGGAAATTAAAAGCTGGAACTGAAATAATATCACATCGGGAGAACGGTTGTGAAATCGTTCTCCTTATTTGTATACGGGGCTTATAACCCGATAAAAATGCGAGGTGGGAATATGATACTGGCCATAGACATAGGCAATACAAATATAGTTATAGGCTGTATCGAGCGGGACAAAATCCTTTTTAACGAAAGGGTATCGACCAATCACAGGGCGACCGACTTAGAGTACGCGATACAGATTAAAACCATTATCGAAATCCATAATATAGACGGGAACGGTTTTGAAGGCGCGGTGATGTCCTCGGTTGTACCGTCCGTTACGGGTGTTGTCGCGCGCGCGGTAAAAAAGCTTTTGGATATTGACACGCTCATTGTGGGGCCGGGTATAAAAACGGGGCTTAGGATACTTACCGACAATCCCGCGCAGCTCGGGTCGGATCTTGTGGTCGATGCGGTCGCGGGCGTTAATTTCTATAAGGCGCCGCTTATCATAATAGATATGGGCACGGCAACGACCATGTCGGTAATAGACAAGGATAATAATTATCTGGGCGGCATGATAATTCCGGGTATGCGCACCTCGCTCGACGCGCTCGTAAGCGGCGCGGCGCAGCTGCCCAAAATACGGCTCGCGGAGACGGATACCGTAATAGGCAAGCATACGGCGGAATGTATGCAGAGCGGTATAATGAATTTTACCGCGTCGGGCATTGACGGGTGTATTGAACGAATACAGGACGAGTTGGGCTGTAAATGCACGGTCGTGGCAACGGGCGGACTTGCGGGGCTTGTGACCCCGCTTTGCAAACAGCAAATCATATATGACGACGATTTGCTTTTAAAGGGACTTATGGTGATATACAGAAAGAACAGGGTGAACGGATATGAAAAAAGAGTTTGACCACGAGAAGATAAAGAGCGCGGTTCGCGCGTTGATAGAGGCTCTGGGTGACGACCCGAAGCGCGAGGGATTAAGGGATACTCCGGACAGAGTTGCGAGGATGTACGACGAGGTGTTTGAGGGCATGCGCTATACAAATGACGAGATAGCCGAAATGTTTAACAAATGCTTTGAGGATGTGCAGTCAAACGACCTTGTAATCGTAAAGGATATAGACGTGTTCAGCTACTGCGAGCACCATATGGCGCTTATGTATAATATGAAATGCCATGTGGGATATATACCGAACGGTAAGGTTATAGGGCTTTCAAAGATAGCCCGCATATGCGATATGGTCGCAAAGCGGCTACAGCTTCAGGAGCGCATTTGCGCGGATATTGCCGACATCATGCAAAAGGTATGCGGAACGGAGGATGTTATTGTGATTGTGGAGGGTGAGCACAGCTGCATGACCGCGCGCGGAATAAAATCGCGCTCGGCCAAGACTCGGACGAGCGCGATACGCGGTCTGTTCGACACCGATCATGAGCTTCGCAATGAAGTGTATCAATTACTGAAATGATAAACGCCCCGTCCGATTGATATGCGGACGGGGTATTACTGTTAATAAAGTGTTAATTATCATGTATTATACTTGACATTAATAAAATATAGGGATAAAATTAAAGTTATGTAACCAAAACAGCTATGAAAGGAAGATGAATATGATAAAAAGGCTTATGTGTTCGATAAGGGAATACAGGAAGCAGTCTATTCTTACGCCTTTATTTGTAGTTCTTGAGGTATTCATGGAAATTCTCATTCCGTATCTCATGGCAAGATTAATTGACAATATAGGCGATATGGGTTATGTTATAAAGCTGGGCGCGTTTCTTATAATATGCGCCGCGCTCGCGCTGTTGTTCGGCGCGCTCGCGGGAAAATTTGCGGCGACGGCGTCAGCGGGATTTGCGAAAAATCTGCGGTTTGATATGTTCCGCGACGTACAGAAGTTTTCGTTTGCGAATATAGATAAGTTCTCGACGGGCGGTATCGTAACGCGTCTTACAACCGATGTTACGAATTTGCAGATGGCGTATATGATGATTATACGAATAGCCGTGCGCAGCCCTATTACAATGGTGTGCGCGCTCATAATGGCGTTCAGCGTCCATGCGAAGCTCTCGCTTATCTATCTTATAATCATACCGGTGCTCGGATTTGTGCTGTATAAGATAATGACGTCGGCGCATCCGGTTTTTGAAAAGATGTTCCATGTGTATGATAAGCTCAACAATGTTATCCAGGAAAATCTGCACGGAATAAGGGTTGTAAAATCCTATGTGCGCGAGCACCATGAGGAGGGCAAATTCAAGGAGCAGGCGGAGGATATTTATAAATATTCCGTAAAGGCTGAAAAGCTGCTTGCCTTCAACTCTCCCTCAATGCAGATTTGCGTTTACGCAACCATGCTCGTTATATTCTGGTTCGGCGCGCATTTTATCGTGGAGAGCGGCGGCACGGAGCTTTCAACGGGCAATCTTACGAGTCTGTTCTCGTACACCATGCAGATACTTATGAGTCTTATGATGTTCTCGATGGTGTTTGTAATGATAACAATGGCGCGTTCGTCCGCAGAGCGTATAAACGAGCTTTTAGACACAAAGAGCAGCATAACCAACAAGGAAAATCCGATTAAATACATACCCGACGGAAGAATTTATTTTGACCATGTTTCGTTCGCGTATCCCGGACATTCCCGCTCCTTGCGAAATATTAATCTCGAAATACCGTCGGGCGCGACCGTGGGAATTATAGGCGGCACGGGTTCGGGTAAGTCCTCGCTGGTACAGCTCATTCCGAGACTTTATGACGTCACGGAGGGACGCGTAAGCGTCGGCGGGCGCGATGTGCGCAATTATGACATAGACACGCTCCGCAACGGCGTGGCAATGGTGCTTCAGAAAAACGTGCTCTTTGCGGGCACAATCAAGGAGAATATGCGCTGGGGCAATGAGAACGCGACGGACGAGGAGATTGCCGCCGCGTGTCACGCGGCGTGCGCCGACGAGTTTATAGACAACTTCCCGAACGGGTATGATACATATATCGAGCAGGGCGGCGCGAATGTGTCGGGCGGTCAGCGCCAGAGACTGTGTATCGCGCGCGCGTTGCTGAAAAATCCGAAAATCCTTATACTCGACGACAGCACGAGCGCGGTAGATACAAAGACCGACGCCATAATCCGCGAGGCTATGCAGCGCGCCATTCCGGGCGCGACAAAGATAATAATCGCGCAGCGTATTTCATCCGTTGAACACGCGGATATGATCGTGGTCATGAACGGCGGAAGGATAGACGGAACGGGAACACACGCCGAGCTGATTAAAACCAATGCAATATACAGGGAAATTTATGAATCACAGGTGAAGGGAGGCGGCGAGGATGAGTAAAAAAACTCACGCGGGAAGAACCGCCGGCTCCGGAGGCGCGCTTAGGCGGGTACTCTCATACATAGGCAAATACAAGGTGAGATTTTCGTTTGTGCTGTTCTGTATATTCGTAAGCTCACTTGTAGGCGTAATCGGCTCCACATTTGTACAGATACTTGTCGATAACTATATAACGCCCATGCTTAACGGCGGCGGAGTGACCTTCGGCGACCTTGCCGTGACGCTTTTCGCGCTCGGCGCGATATACGCCGTGGGCGTGACGGCGACATTTTTGTACCAGAGACTTATGGTAACGGTTGCGAACGGCGTTCTGCTCGATGTGCGAAAGGAAATGTTTACGCATATGCAAACGCTCCCGATAAGCTATTTTGACACGCACTCACACGGCGACCTTATGAGCCGCTACACCAATGATACCGACACGCTGCGCCAAATGCTGTCACAGAGCATACCGCAGATTTTCGCGTCGTCGATGACGCTTATATGCGTGTTTATCGCAATGCTAAGAACGAGCTTCGCGCTCACGGGCGTGGTTATGTGCTTTGTGCTTATAATGATAGTATGCGTAAGGATTATAGGCGGAAACAGCGGTAAGTATTTTATTAAGCAGCAGCGGTCGCTGGGCGATGTGAACGGCTATATAGAAGAAATGATAAACGGACAGAAGGTTATAAAGGTTTTCTGTCATGAGAACGAGGCCGTTGCCGAGTTCAGGAAAAAGAACGATGATTTGTTCCGACAGTCGGAGGCGGCAAATAAGTTCGCAAATATTCTCATGCCCATAATGAATAACCTCGGAAACATCGAGTATGTCGCGGTCGCGGTCGCGGGCGCGGCGATGGTTGCCGGCGGTATGGGCGCCGGACTGGGCGGCGCGCTCACGCTGGGCGGAGTTATGGCGTTTTTGGGATATACAAAGAGCTTTACAATGCCCATAAGCCAGATTTCGCAGCAGTTTAACTCAATAGTTATGGCGCTCGCGGGCGCGAACAGGATATTTAATATGCTTGACGTGCCGCCGGAGCACGACGACGGCAGCGTAAGACTTGTCAGGGGCAGTATAGCGAGAAACGGCGTGTTCCGTCCGGATAAGTACGGCGACTGGATGTGGGACGATAATGGCAAGTACATACCGCTTCGCGGCGACGTGGTGCTGGAAAATGTGGATTTCGGGTATGTGCCGGATAAGACGGTGCTGCATGATATAAATATTTTCGCGCATCAGGGGCAGAAGGTTGCGTTCGTAGGCTCGACCGGAGCGGGAAAGACCACGATAACCAATCTTATAAACCGGTTCTATGATATACAAAACGGAAAGATTACATATGACGGCATAGATATTTCAAAAATAGAAAAGTCCGCGCTGCGAAGGTCGCTCGGCGTAATATTGCAGGATACGCATTTGTTTACGGGCACCATCCGCGAAAATCTGCGCTACGGCAGAGAGGACGCTACCGATTTTGAAATTGAAACGGCGGCACGGCTTACGGGCGCGGATGAGCTAATACAGAGCCTTCCGGAGGGATATGACACGGTAATTGACGGAAACGGCGGCAGTCTGTCCCAGGGACAGTGCCAGCTCATCGCCATTACAAGAGCGGCAGTTGCCGACCCGCCGGTATTGATAATGGACGAGGCGACAAGTTCAATAGACACGAGAACCGAAGCGATAGTGCAGCGCGGTATGGACTCGCTTATGCAGGGCAGAACGGTATTTGTAATAGCGCACCGGCTTTCAACCGTGCGCAACAGCGACGTAATCATGGTTCTCGACCACGGGCGGATTATCGAGCGCGGCAGTCATGACGAGCTTATTGAAAAGAAAGGCGTTTATTACAGACTGTATACGGGCGCGTTTGAGCTGGATTAACAATAATGAAATCGTAAAAACAAGGGGCGCCTACGCCCCTTGTTTTGATTATACAAACTCGCTCGTGTCGAAAAGATAGAGATAGGACTCCTTTACGGGTATACTTGTAAGCTTTTCTATGGCTTGCTTATACAGTTCAAGCTGCTTTTCGTATTTGCGGCGCAGCTTAGCGCCGCTGCCGCGAACCTTATCGGTCTTGTAGTCAATAAGGACATATCCGTCGCCCTCGCGGAAGAAGCAGTCCGTTATACCCTGCAATATCACGGTTTCACTGTCATATTTTCCCGCAAGCGACGGGTCATATGTCGAAGCGGGGATATTTATCTGGAACGGCGCTTCACGATGCACCTCGCGAGACGCGAGCAGCCGCCTGCCGGTTTCACTCTCATAAAAGGCCTTGATTTTATCCGCGTTTATATATTTCAAATCATCGGACGCGATTTTTTCTTCCGATACAAGCCGGTCTATTTCGTCCCCGATACAGTCCGTGCCCTCGGTTTTTATTCGTTTAAGGTTCAGCTCGGACATTATCAGATGATACAGCGTGCCTATCTCGTTTGCGGGTTTATCGCCCTTTTCGAGCATGAACGCGGGCTTGCTGTGCAGAGGTGAAAACATCAGCTCCGCAATGTCGTCCGCGCCGGAGCTGCGTCTGCTGTCCGGTTCGTATACCGGCGCGTCATAGATGTTTTCGCGCTCGATGGTAAGCTCCTTTATCTGCGTAACAGACGTTCTGGACGGTATCGTGTTGCTTTCGGCATACGGATAGCTGTAATCGAGTATATCATATACCGCTTTTTTAAGCTCGGGGCTGTCCTCGTAGGTTTCCGGTTCATCCTCCGTTTCCTCCGTTTCTTCGCCGGGCGTTATATGGTGGAAGGTATAGCTCCATGAGTCGGGACATGTGAACGCGGCGGGATATATCCATCCGGCAAAGGTGTTCACGTCTAAAGCGTCGGGCGGCATCATTTTGCCGTTGATAAGATTTTTTGTATGCGCCGCGATTATGTCCTCGTCGGTTAAATTCTTTTCCTTATCGGCAGCGACGACATACAGCTTTTCCCTTGCTCTTGTGAGCGCAACGTATAAAACGCGTATAAGCTCGGACTTTGCCTCGTCCCGATTGACGCGGCCGATTAGGTCATACAATGCCGTATCGCGCGTATAGCGCTCGTTGTGGTGTATTTCTCTCAGACCGAGTAGTAAATCCTTGTGCATCCTTACTGTGTTAATGCCCTCGCTTGTTTTAAGCCTGCCGCCGGCGTTCAGAAGGAACACATACGGAAATTCAAGCCCTTTGCTTTTATGGATTGTCATAACGCGCACAACGTCGTGGTTTTCACCAATCATTTTCGCGCCGCCCAAATCCTTGTTGCTGTCCTCGATATGCCCTATATACTCTATAAATCTGAACAATCCCTTGAAGCCGGCCGCTTCATACTGCTTTGCCCGCTCGTACAGCAGACGCAGATTAAGCTGCGCTTCCTCGCCGTGGTCGATTGCTCCTATCATGTCGTAGAAATAGGTTTCCTCGTATAGTGTCCATAAAAGCTGCGCGACCGACATACGCCGCACGTACCCGCGCCAACGGTTGAGCGAGCCGACAAACGCCGCGCACTTATGCGAGAGCATATGTCTTTTACGCTTTTGCGGTTTGGGTACGGACGGTAGCTTACAAGCGTTTGCGAAGCGTTTTTTGGAAAGTCTGCGTCCGCCGGAGTCGGCGCATATGCGGACGGCCGTTATAAAGTTATCGGTATCTCCTGCCGTGAGCCGTATCCGCGCAAGCTCGTCATCGGTGAAACCGCCTATGGGCGAGCGCATAACGCACAGGAGCGGAATGTCCTGACGCGCGTTGTTTATTATTGATATAAGCGACATCATCACTTTTATTTCACGCCGGTCAAAAAACGACTTGGTATCACAGTACGCGCCTATTCCAAGCCGCGTAAGCTCTCTGACAAGCGTGTCGCCGCTGCTTTTTGTGGAGTTTATCAGTATAACTATATCCTTTTTGCGTATGGGGCGGAGCTTGCCGCTGTCCTTGTCATACACCTTGACACCCGATGCGAGCAGCTCCTTTATTTTATTGACTGTAAAACGTATTTCCGCTTCGTTCTTTTGACCCAATTCCGCGTCAGGCGGGAGCATAAGGCAGTGCAGCTCGGATTTGCAGTCGGAAACGGGAGCGGGGTAGTAGTCGCGGCTCTTTTCGCGGACTATAAGCTCGTCGCCTCTGTAATCGACGTCGCCCGCCTCATTGCTCATAACGCAGCCGAAAATATCGTTTACGCTTCTTAATACCTCCTGTCGGCTTCGGAAATTCTGCGCGAGCGTTATTTTTGCGCCGCCCGTTTCGCCGCCGGAATACGTCTCGTTTTTCTCCTTAAATATATACGGGTCGCCGCCTCTGAAACGGTAAATGCTTTGCTTCAAATCGCCGACCATGAATATGTTCCGTTTTGAAATCAGCGCGAAGATGGAGTCCTGCAAGCCGTTTGTGTCCTGGTACTCATCAATCAGGATTTCATCGTATTTATCCGTATAGATCCGGCGAATATCCTCGTTGCTGTTAAATAAATCAAAGGTCATATGCTCTATATCCGAAAACTCGCGCACGCCGCGCCTGTCCTTTGCCGCCGCGTATTCGGCCATGAACTGTTTTTCTATCCATACTATATCGTCCGCCTCACGGGCGAGCATATCCGAATTTTCAAATTTCTTTGCAAGCGAGCCGCTGTCCTCCGTTACGGCGGCGTCGAGCCTTGCGAGAAAGACGGAGCGTATATATATGAGCCGATTAAGCTGCTGTATACGGGTTTTCGTATGGGGCGGCTGCTGTATGGCGTAGGCGAATTTTTTCTTGCGAGAGAGGTTTTTAAAGTATTTGTTATATACGGCAAATATCCCGTCCCATCCGTCCGCGTCGATAATCTCACAAGCCGCCGATTTGAGGTCGTTCGCGTAATCGCGAAGGTATTCGCAATCCCCGTCACGGCCGCCGTCCGGCTCGTCAAGTGACATTAGCAGCTCGTCTACCGCCTCTACGCAGCTTGCCGCCGCGCGTTTTGCGATGCCTTTAAGATGCTTTGCGTACGGCGTTTCCACAGCGGGCAGCCTGTATGCCGCCGCCGCGTCGTCAAGCCATTTTTCCGGTTCGGCAAAGGATGTTGTAAAATCGTATAACGCTGTTATGAGCTTTTCAAGCCCTTTGTCGTCACGGTTTGAGGCATAGCCGGAAATGAGGCGGGAAAAGCGCTCCTTCTCCGTGTCGTCCGTTGTCTTATACAGTCTTGTCATAAGACTGTTCATTGCCTCCGCTTTTATAAGCTCCGCCATCGCGTCGTCGGCTATGCTTATGTCGGGGTCTGTGCCGAGCACATGGAAATTGTTCTGCACAACGCGTATGCAGAAAGCGTCGATTGTCATTATATCCGCCGACTCCGCAAGATGCGCCTGCTTTTTCAGGTGCCTTGCGGTTTGGGAATTTGTCGTTTTGTCAAGCTCGCTTATAAGGCTTTTAATGATTTTTTCGCGCATTTCCGCTGCGGCCGCGTTCGTAAACGTAACCACAAGCAGTCTGTCGATAGAGCCGCCGTCCAACAGCTTACGTATAATGCGCTCCACAAGAACTGCGGTCTTGCCCGAACCCGCGGCGGCGGAAACGAGAAGATTTCCGCCGCCCGTGGGCGTGTATATTGCTTTTTCTTGGTCAGGAGTCCAGCCCATCAGTCCTCATCCTCCCTTTTTTCCTCCAACATGTCCCAAACCTCGTTATCCGTCGCGGATACGGGGCGGCGGCGTATGCATTGCTCGTCGAACTTGCACACGGCGGCAAAATCGCAATACGAGCATATTGAACTCATTCCGCCGTTATCTATGGGCGCAGGCTCAATATTGCCATCCCGGATTTCCTTGTCCATGCTTATAACCTTGTCGCGCACGGCGTCCATAAGCCGTTCGCCGGCGGCGAGACTGTGCACGCTGCCGCCTATTTTATCCGCTCCGTTCTTACCGAAGAACAGCGAGCCGTCCGCGCGGGAGAGCTCCGTTTCAATACGGTTTGCCGCGTCGGGGTTTATATTTCCGTCCGCGTCCGCCTCCACGAAGGTGGCGCCGTCAAGCATGGTATTTTTTTTGAGTCGGTTTTCTACTGTTGACATTCTGCCGTTTGCCTTTATATTGGCGTAGTCGTCAAGCATCTTGCTGTAATACATTCCCGAAATCCGTACATTGTCGGTGTTTTCGCCGCTAAGCTTACGGGCTTTGTCCTCCTCGCGCATAACCAGGGAGTATATTACGGGCTGCATATCAAGCCCGTGCGTTATCTCCGCGACGGAAAACTCCTTTTTCCCTGTTTTGTAGTCCACAATTCTGTATTCGCATATATCGTCATGCCCGCATTTGTCTATGCGGTCGATCGTTCCTTTTATGCCGACGTTCGGAGTCAGTGCCCGACTGACCTTCATCTCATACGCGTACGGTCTGAAGCTGCCGCTTTTTATGGATTTGCGAACGGTTTTTGAAACCTTTTTTACGGTGTGCCCCATCCTGCGGAATATATTCGCGGTGCGCTCCCTGTCGGGAAGGTCGGATTGCATTACATTGTCTACTGTGTCCGATACTATTTTATTTATTATGCTGTCACATTCCGCGTCGGTTACGGTTGTCCAGTCGTAGTCTCTGTCTATTTCCTCGCACAGTCTGCGGACTATTTCGTGCGCATAGCTTCCGGTATCGGCGGCGGTAAGCTCATACTCGTCCCGCGCCCGCGCGCCCAGCCCGTATTTTATGAAGTTTTTCAAAGGACACTGCGCGTATGTGTTAAGATGTGTGGGACTGTAGAAAATCTGACCGGAATACAGCTGCCGCGCCAGCGTTCTGTCAAGCGTTATTACGCGCTCGCTAAAGCTCCTGCGCGCGG
>CANRAG010000068.1 GCA_947628515.1 uncultured Clostridia bacterium
GAAGCTCAGGTTTGTCATAAAGAACACGTCGCCCGACACGAAGCAGGTGACGATCAGGCTGCTGCTTCCGGAGGGCTGGACCGCGGACAAGACGGAAACATCGGTTTATCTTTGCGAGCCGCGATATAACAGCGCGGCGGACGCGGTCGTGACCGTGACCGCGGGGGAGGAAGTTAAGTCCGTTAATAAGATATTTGCGATAATAACGACCCAAAACCGCCCGACCGCAGCTTTAGCCGTTATACCAATCGGGCAGCGGTAACAGTACCGTAATAATTAATAGTATACAAGTAATAGGAGAATAAAGCAATGAAAAATAAATTTAAAAAGCTTACCGCGCTCTTTATCGCGGCGTCTGCCGCTCTTACGGGCTGTGGACTAAAATCGGGCTCGCCCACGAGCGACAGCGGCGGCGAGGCGGTAACGGTGACGTTTTCGTTCTATGAGCCGTCTGTAAACAAAGAGTTTGAAACAACGTTTTCAAAGCTTGCGGAGGAGTATAAGGAAACTCATCCCAATGTGACGATAAAGCTCATGAGCCAGCCGAACAACGGCTATCAGGAGTGGATTCAGTCGCAGTTCGTTTCCGACAACGCGCCGGATATAGAGTACAACATGCCGGCAATCTTCAATGAGCAGGTCAAGGGCGGTCTGCTTGTGGATATAGGCGAGTATCTCGACCAGCCCAACCCGTACAGCGATACCGACAGACCGTGGCGCGATGATTTCATTGACGGCAAGGTGGAGGCTGCGCAGATGTCCAGAGGCGACAGGTACGCTATACCGATTTCCGGCCTCGGCATCGCGTATTACTATAATATGGACCTCTATGACAAGCTGGGTCTCAAGGTTCCCAAGACGTGGGCTGAGATGATAGCGAACTTTAAAAAGATACAAGAGAGCGGCACGGATCCCGTCGCGTTCATGGGGCAGAAGGAGGACGCCGTGGGTTGGATATCGTGGGAAATAGCCACGGGTCTGTTCAGCGAGGAGATGCTGAGCGACCCCAACCTCAACTTCAACGGCGACAACAACCTCGATAACTATGAGATATACAAGGCTATAGACAAGGGCTTTTACGATATTACCAAAGAGGGAAAATACCGCGACGATTATAAGAAGTATATATCGTACATGAAGGAATACGGTAAATACTGTCCGAATCTGACAGGTCTTGACGAGGCGGGCGCAAAGACGCTTTTCCTCTCCGGCATGGCGGGACATATCATGTCCGGCAGCTGGGATCTGCAGAGCTTTATGACCGACGACACGATACCGTTCAAGGTGGGAGTGTTCCCGTTCCCGAAATTCACGAAGGAGGATTCGGACACGCCCGGAGACGGCATGGCTATAGTGGATGTATCGGCATTGGCGATAACTACGCACGCGAACAAGAATCCGCAGGTGCTCGAGGCGGCGGTCGATTTCCTTAGATTTATCACGTCTACGGATAAATATCCGGAGTTTATCGAGGGAACGTACGCGATCCCGGTAATGAAGGATGTTGACGTTGACGAGTCGTTTATCGCGTTCCAGGGCGGTTCGCGCACGCCTGTCGGCATATACACAATAGGCTCGACAAAGGCGGAGTACGCCAATAACAATGCGAATATTTCCGCTCTCTCGGGCGAGAACGTGGACTTTGACTATATGGCAACGAATACCTATAAGGCTTTAAAATTGATGGTAGAGGGAAGCAAGGAGAAGGATCCCGATTTTGCCGGCTCGAAGGATTACAATATAGGCACTCTGCCCATGATTTTGGGCGAATTCAAGCCGTATACCGCGGAAGAGTAATATTGTTTATGGAGTGAGACAGGTATGAACAGCCGTAATATCAAACCGTTTTGGAAAAAGGTTTTTCGCGTCGCGATAATTTTATACAGCGCGGGCATGGTGCTTTTGACGGTGCTCAATACCGCGGTGGCGTTTTTCGCACTGCAAAAAAAGACCGATAACAACCTTGACGATATAATCGGGCTGTCAAACGAGGTAATGTACAGCTATCTCAACCAGTTTGACTACAGCATAAACGACGTGTCCATAATAAACGAGCTGGTCGATTTGTGCAAGAACAAGGACGCGAATGTCTCACTCCAAAGATACGTCTCCACGATAAGGGAGACCATAAGCGATTTCTATTTCTCCGTTTCGGGCATAAACGCCATAGCGTACCGCGATGACGACGGCAACTTTGTGAGCGTGGGTCAGATAGATTATGGCGACGCGAAAAACGCTTTTGAGGAGGTCGCGGACAAGGGACGCGAGCTGACATGGTGCTCGGTCATGGCGGGCGATAAAAATTATCTCGCGTACTACCGGGAGATAGGCTACCTCGCCGATGGGTTCAAGCATCACAGGGGCGGAGAAATGGTGATTTTCCTCGATGAGGAGCAGGTCTATAAAGAGAGCCTGGCAAATTCCGAGAAGGGCGAATCGAGAATTATCGTTTTAGACAGCTTTAACACTGTCTGCTGCGGCGGGCTGAGAAAATATATAGGCAGAGAGTTTGACGATGTTTTCACGAGGAAGGGCGATTTTTACGATGTTGACGGCACGGGCGAGCTATGCTATATAAAGTATATACCCTCGTCGGTAAACGGCTGGAAAATCGTGGGCGTGACGCCCTTAAAGGATATATACGCGCCAATCATCCTCATTATATCCATATCGCTCGGCGTGCTGCTCATATGCGGGGCGATAGCCGTGTTCGTTTTCTATCGGGTTTTAAGCTATATGAATAAACCTCTCATGCGTCTTTCGCAGCAGCTTAAAGAGGTTAAAAACGGTCACTATGACGCCATTGAGGAGATAGACGACGAAACGGAAATAGGGTATCTTTACAGCTCCTTTAACGACATGGTATCGGAGCTGAACAGGCAGTTTAACGAGAATTATCTGCTTACTCTCAAGGTCAAGGACGCGTATATACGAACTCTCGAAAAACAGATAAATCCGCATTTTATATTTAACACTCTCCAGCTTATACAGATGATGACGGTTAGTGGAAAAACGGAGGACGTGTTTAACGTATGCGGATACTTCGGTGAGGTCGTGCGGTTCAATCTCAATCAGGAGACGGAGATCCAGATCAGAGAGGAGATAGAAAATCTCTATAACTATTTCAAGATATTGGAGCTGCGCTTTTACGGCGAGTTCGAATACGGAATAAGGATCCCCGAGGAGATAATGGATTTTTACACCATTAAGTTCCTGCTTCAGCCGATCATAGAAAATTCCATACAGCACGCCTTCGGTCAGAAAAAGGGAAAGAACAGGATAGACGTCAGCGCGAGACATATAAAAGACGAGATCGTGTTCCTTATAAAGGATAACGGGATTGGTATCGACAATGAGGAGATCGGGAAGATAACCGAGTATATCAACGACGAAGCCCAGATCTCAAGCAGCACATCGGTCGGACTCAGAAACACCAATCAGAGAATAAAGCTTCTCTACGGCAGCAGGTTCGGGATAAAGCTTTACAGCAGATTAGGGAAGGGGACTACGGTTATTATCCATCTGCCCGTGTGCCGTGAGAAAAGGTTTTTGGAAAAGGAGGCGGAGCGGACAGATGTATAAGATGGTTGTTATCGACGACGAATATTTTACATGCGAGGGGCTTAAGCTCCTTTTGGACTGGAAGTCGCTCGATATAGAGATCGTCGGCTTCTCCTTAAACGGCGAGGAAGGGCTTGAGCTTGTGGAGCGCGTCAATCCCGATATCGTCATGACCGACATAAAAATGAAGTTTATGGACGGGCTCACTATGATAAAAAAGCTCAGGAGCAAAGGCTTTAAGGGCGAGATAATAGTGTTCAGCGGATATAAGGTGTTCGAGTACGCTCAGGACGCGATGGAAAACGGCGTGAGCAACTACATCTTAAAGCCCGTCACAAAGGACAAAATGCTCGACGCTATAAAAATAGTATTGGACAAGCTCGATTCGCGGCGGGACGCAAACGGCGGCGCGGCGGAGGATGAAGGAATATATGGCTCGGAAACCGACTGGTCCAATGTTTTGAAGTACATCGACTCCAATATAACTAAGGACATAACGCTCAGGGAAGCGGCGGCGGAGGCGTGTCTGGAGACCACCTATTTCAGCCGGCTGTTCAAGAAAAAGACCGGGATAGGCTTCTCGGAGTATATAACCCGGGGACGTATGGAGCTTGCCAAACGGCTTTTGTCAGGCACGGATTTACAGATAAAGGAAATAATGTATCATATATCGTATAACGATGAGAAATATTTCAGAAAAAGATTTAAGAGCTATACAGGGTATTCCCCTACGAAATACAGGAGTATTTACAAAAAGGACGTAAAAGAAATGTAGAGGAGGAGCTATTACGATGATTGCATTAAAGACGAAAAAAAAGTCAGGACACTCCGTTTTGGCGAGAAAGCAGAATTTTTACGCGTATTTATTCATCCTGCCGGCGTTCATCTTTCTGTTCATGTTTTTATTTATGCCGATCTCGACGGCGTTTGTAAAATCATTTTACAGATATGACACCATGAGCGTAAACCAATTTATAGGATTCAAAAACTACGTGAAGCTGTTTACGCAGGACCCGAAGTTCTGGAAATCCATGCTGCTTCTGCTCTATTATTTCGTGGGTCTTATAGTGTGCTTTTTCACGCAGATAATCACAGCCAAATTCACGCAGAGCGTTGTAAATATGCGGCTTCAAAAGATATTCCGTGCGGCGTTTATCGTGCCGATGGTCGTTCCGGGCGTAATAACGCTTATGATGTGGAAGTTTATATATTATCCCGGGACGGGCGTTATAGCGAGGATCGCCGCGGCTATGGGCATGGCGCAGTCGCCGAACCTTCTGGGAAACGCTAAAACGGTCAACGCCGCGCTCATATTTGCCGGCTTCCCATGGGTGGCGGGAACGAGCTTTATAATTCTTTACTCCGCCTTTCAGGGCGTGGAAAAGTCTCTTACCGAGTCGGCGGCGATAGACGGCGCGACGGGGATAAAGACGTTTTTTCTGATAGAGCTGCCGACGATAATGCCGCAGCTAAAGGTGCTGTTCGTATACGCGATAATCGGACTTGTTCAGCAATATGAGAAGAACCTTATCATGACAAACGGCGGACCAAACAACGCGTCGCTTCTGCCG
Organism: uncultured Clostridia bacterium; assembly: GCA_947628515.1. Taxonomy (GTDB): domain Bacteria; phylum Bacillota; class Clostridia; order UBA1381; family UBA1381; genus Ornithomonoglobus. The sequence goes on from CANRAG010000068.1 coordinate 5,133, forward strand.
GGACTGCATATGTATAAACTGGCTTTTGGAGGCACCGAGCCGCAGTTCGGGTATGCCTGCGCGGTCTGCATGATACTGTTTGTGGTGACAATGGTATCGAGCATTTTCGCGATGAGATATAAGGAGGAGCAGAATGGTTAAGAGAAAGTGGGGAGCCGGTCAGCTTTGCATAGTGGCGTTTCTTATGCTTATGGCGCTCGCGACGTTGTTCCCGTTCTACCTTATGGTTGTCACTTCGACTAAAGACCCGATGGGATTTATTCGGAATTTCTGGGGCGTCCAGATACCGGTAGTATGGAAGAATTACGCGCAGGCTTGGGATGTCATAAGGATCTATGTGTTCAACTCGTTTAAGGTAACGTTGTTTACGGTCATAGGTGTGCTTTTGGTTTCGATTTTGGCGGGATACGCGTTTGCGAAACTGAAGTTTAAGGGCAGGAATTTTTTGTTCTACCTGCTCATGATGTTCCAGATGATACCCGTGTCGCTGATATTGATACCGATGCTTATAAACGTGAACGGTCTGGGGCTTAACAATACCCACGCGGGAGTTATCCTTCCGCAGATCGCCACGAGCTGCATAATGCCGATAATGCTCACGAGAGGCTATTTCTTCTCTATCCCCGACGCGATATTTGAGGCGGCGAGGATAGACGGGGCAAGCGAGCTCGGGATAATCGGGAGGATCGTTATCCCGATATCTAAGCCGGTTCTGGGCAGCGTGTGTCTGTTCACGTTCTTCGGCTCGTTCAACAGCTTCATGTGGCCGTATATAGTTTTGAGCAGTGACGAGCTAAGGACAATACCGATAGGACTTAACAAGCTCGTGGGTCAGTACGGCACAAATTACGGATTCCAAATGGCGGCGTACACCATAGTTTCAATTCCGCTTATGCTGCTTATCCTCGCAACATTGAGAGTATATGTAGAAGGGATGAACTTAGGCGCGGTAAAAGAGTAAGTTTGTGAACGATTTTCTTCTAAACTTGGTTTTGTGAAAGGAGTTAATGGTCAAAAAGATGAAAATTGGAAAAAGAATATGCGCCGTGATGTCGGCTCTTGCTCTCACGGCTGCGGCGATGCCGCAGGTATTTGCCGCTGGGTCGGAATTTTACGACGGCGCGTCGTTCAGGATAGAGGGCGAATGGTACGAGAGCTGCGCCGAGGTGCATGCTACAGACGTCGATCCTAACATCTATGCTCCCGGAGGCGGATTAAATATCACGAGCGGCGGCGTAGCGTATGACGAGAATGATAAGCCCTACGCAAGCTACAGAGTATATATCCCCGACACGGGCATATACGAGCTTAAATACGCGGCGAATTATCTTAAGGACACCTCGGCGGACCGCATCTATCTGAGCCCGTTTTCGGTATCGGTAAACGGAAGCGGAGCGGTCATGTTCGATGGCGACACGCCGTGCAGCGGCGAGATGACGGCGTATACCGCGCCTTCAAGCGGCGGAATGTACGGCACGTATACTCTGCCGGTATATCTTGAAGCCGGAGAGAACACGGTAAAGTTCACCGTGGAGGGCGGCAGATACAACGGGAATCCGGATTATGTGTTCTATCTCGATTATTTTGAGCTGACATACAAGAGCGCCGCGCCCGAAACGATAAGCGTCGAGTCGGAGCAGCTTATCGCCGGAAACGTGCCGAAGGGCAATATCGCGCTTCTTAATAAGGACACAGCGGGCTATAAGAACTACGCGGATAAGGCGTCGGGCGGTAAATTCTATCAGTTTAACGCGGCGACCAAGGAGGACGGGTATCTTAAATATGCGGTATTTTCTCCTATCACAGCCGATTTTCAGCTGACGCTCGCCGGCAGTCACACCGACCATACTCCCGCGCTCAAGGGCTGGGACGGTGATTACACAATAGTCATAAACGACGGAGAGGGTATATCCGTAGGCTCGCCCGACGGTGAGTCAAGCGATGTAAAGACGCTTGTGCATCACGGTGACACGCTCGATACGATGTCGTCAAACAAGCTTGTAAGGCTCAACAAGGGTCTCAATATTATAAACGTGCTTTTGGATAAGCCCGCGAAAAACGGAAACCACGTTCTACAGCTCGATTATATGAGGTTTTCTCCGGTCACCGACACGGTGACGGTGGAAGCGGAATCGTCGAGTCCGGCGTACAATGACGGATACAGGTCAAGCAGCACCATCTTGTGGTGCGTAAATGATATCCCGACGTCGGACGGCAGCTTTACGGCGCTCGATTTCAATATCACGCTGCGGGGTTCGCAAAATCCGAGCGACGACGATTTCACAAAGCACGGCGGAATGGATATAACGTATTCGGTATATATCCCCCGAGAGGGCGATTACGACATGTCGATGAACATGGCGGGATATGTGGAGGACCAGGACCCGTTTTCGTATTATCTGCCCGTCAGTCTCCGGTTCGATGACGACGAGGCGTTCAGGCTCGCGTGCGAGGGCGCGGGCAATTATGTGGGCAGCGACGATGTCAACGATGGAAAGGTTCTTGAGACTCAGCCCGAGGCTACTATTGAGAGAATCGGCAGCATAGACGTGACCGCGGCGGGAACGGTACCGAATTATCATACGCATGTGGGTTATTACAATACCTATAGATTGATAGATACGCATCATTTCACGGCGGGAATGCATACTGTCACATTCGTGCTGTCAGAGCCGCCCGGACGCGGTTATTTGGCAAAAAACGCGCGAGGTAAGTTCTCGCTCGATAAATTCGTTTTAACTCCGGAGGGCGAAGCGCCCGCTCCCGCATTTGCGGTTCTTGCGGCGGAGAAGCAAACGCTTCCCGTAGGCGAAAGCACGGAGATGTATGTCAAGCTGTACGATGAGAACGGAGTCAGCATGACGTCGGACGGCAGCGAGGTCGTATATTCGTCGAGCGCACCGTATGTCGCGGAGGTAGAGGACGGCATGCTGGTCACGTACAATCCCGGAGTGACGACTGTAACGGCGTATGTGGGCGAAATTGAGGCAAAGCTAAATATTGCCGTATATGACGAGAAATCGCCGTATATCATTATCGGCGCGAAAAAATCCGGCGGCGCGGTCAGCATAGACGGAGTTTATGCCGGGAATTTCAAGCCGGAAGGAGCGAATATAGCGGCGGGATACGGGATTGAAAACGGGATTTCGACAACGCTCAACGGAATTGAACCGAACGCGGAGTTTCCCGATGTGGCGTATCCGGGAATGGTTTGGAATAAGACGCTTACGTCAAATTCGGCAATTGTAAATTCCGACCAAATAGCGGTGTTCGTGTGGGATTCCATTGAAGGTATGCGCTCGCTCTACAGCGTAACGGTAACAGAATAATAAAATCCCTCGCCGGCGGGTTGCGCGGCGAGGGATTTTTTAAAATTCGGGCAAATTCTTAGAGATTGGATTTCCCGAGTTTTTTTCGTTGCAGTTGTTTTCACATATTATTATTGACAAATCATTATGAGGCAATTATAATATAATTATGTATACAATAAAATTTGAATAAAAAAACCGAATAAACCGGTCTAAGAGTAAGGGTTTAAGGAGTTTTATGACGTATGATAAAGGTGCTTTTTATTTGCTACGGGAACATTTGCAGAAGTCCTATGGCTGAGTTTGTCCTAAAGCATATGGCGCGCGGCAGGGATGATTTATATATAGCGTCGGCGGCGACCTCCACCGAGGAGATAGGTAACGGTGTGCATTACGGCACGGCGGAGATATGCCGTAGGAAGGGGATACCCAATCCCGGACACCGCGCCGTTCGCATGACGCGCGCGGACTATGACAAATACGACTATATAATCGGGATGGACGAGATGAACATACGGCACATTCTTCGCATTACCGGCGGAGACCCGGAAGGGAAGATATACAAGCTGCTCGATTTCACTTCGCGCGGCGGGGATATTGCCGATCCGTGGTACACGGGAGATTTTGAAACGACATACCGTGATGTGTATGAGGGCTGCGAAGGCTTAATGGAAAAGCTGAGCGCAGCGAAGTGATGGGGGGAGGAAACATAAAATGCCGAGACTTACAAAGGAAGAGGAAGCCGCGCGGGTGTCGGGCATGAAGGATTTCGACCTTGCCCACAGCGGCGGAGGACGCCTTGCCGGCGTGGACGAGGCGGGGCGCGGACCGCTTGCCGGACCGGTGTTCGCCGCGGCGGTTATTTTGCCGGATGATGTTATAATAGAGGGGATAAACGATTCGAAACAGCTTTCGGAGAAAAAGCGCGGAGAACTCTTTGATAAAATCAAGGAGAAGGCTTTGGCGTACTCTGTGTGCGCCGTAAGCGAAAAGCGAATTGATGAGATAAATATTTTGCAGGCGACATTTTGCGCGATGCGCCGCGCGGTGGCGGAGCTGAGTATCAGACCCGATTATGTATTAATCGACGGCGACAAAAGTCCGGGGCTCGATACCGCGCACGAGCCTGTTATAAAAGGGGACAGTAAAAGCATGGCTGTCGCGGCAGCGTCAATTCTCGCGAAGGTGAGCCGTGACAGATATATGGTAAAAATGGCGGAGAAGTATCCCGGATACGGGTTTGAGAAGCACAAGGGCTACGGAACAAAGGCGCATTATGACGCGATACGCGAGCTTGGTATATGCGATATACATAGGCGCACTTTTTTGAAAAAGATACTCAATGGATAAGAAAACAATAGGAAATAACGGCGAAGAGGCGGCAGCGCGGTATTTGCTGCGCAACGGATATGCGGTGCTGGAGCGGAATTTCAGCACGCGCGTGGGTGAAATCGATATTATTGCCAAAGACAGCCGCGACGGCTGTCTTGTTTTCGTTGAGGTAAAGACACGCAAAAGCCGCGATTACGGCGACGCGTTTGAATTTGTTGACAGCCGTAAACAACAGAGACTTAAACGCGCCGCGGAGCTTTACTGCGCCTGGGATATGTACATGCGTTTTGACGTGATAGAGGTATACTATACAATGCGGGATAATATAATGTATGTGCTGGAAATAAATCATATAGAGGATGCGTTCTGATGTATAAATATAAAATATTTGACGCGCACTGTGACACGCTGTGCATGATACATGATAATGGCGGGGACATAAAAAGCAACTCGTATAACCTCGACAAGACGCGAATGCTGCGCTATGTAAAGTACACGCAGGTATTCGCGTGCTTTATCGCGCCCGAACACCGCCACAGGGCGATGGACAGATTTAACGAGCTTGCCGATACTTTCGGCCGTCAGGATTTTTCGGGCATAACGCCGATTTTGTCGGTCGAGGGCGGCGACATGATAGGGTCGCTTGAAGATGTGGACTATCTTAAAAGCCGCGGCGTGAGGTGCATTGCGCTCACGTGGAATTATTCCAACCGGATAGCGGGCGGCGCGCACGACAGGACACAAGGGCTTACGCCGTTCGGACGGGATGTGGTGCAGCGGCTTAACGAGCATGGGATTATAATAGATATGTCGCATATAAACGACAAATCGTTTTATGATATTGAAAAAATAAATACAGGCGTTCTTATAGCGAGCCATTCAAATTCGCGCGCGGTATGTGATAATCCGCGCAACCTAACGGATGATATGTTTAAAATAATCCGCGACACGGGCGGAGCAGCGGGGATTAATTTGTATCCGCCGTTTGTGACGAATTCGGGCGCTTGTTCGCCCGCGGATATTACGCGGCATATAGACCACTGGCTGGCGATGGGCGGCGAGGACGCGATTGGACTGGGAAGCGATTTTGACGGCGTGGAGGATAATCTGCCGCGCGGAATACGCGGATGCGGAGACTATTACAAGCTGCTCGATTTAATCGACCGAAGTGCTGCGGATAAGATTACTCATACTAATTTCGAGCGCGTATTTGGTGAAATATAACTAAATACGGGTGTGATAAGCGGTCAAAAAAAACAGATAAAAATGCATTTGGCACAAAATATTTTTAATATGCGATAAAAGGTTTGAAATTTTTCTTTTAGCATGGTATAATGTATATCAGGTGGTTATAAATTTAAGAGTGATTTATTATCGGTCTGTTTGAGTACGGAGGGGAGAGGCAAATGGATTACAATTATGTGCGGATGCGAAACGCGCTAAGCAGCGGGGATACAAAGCTTGCCGAGCGGTACAGGAAGCTGTACGAGAACGGCGGGGCAGCAAACGGTGATTCAAAGGCGTTAAACATTATTCTCGCGGTTCTTCTTTTTGCCGCGATAGCTCTCGGCATATACGCAACTCTCAGCACGCGCGCCAATATCGACGCGGAACCGGCAGCCACGGAGGCGGTGCAGGGCGAGGAGGATTTCTCCACGCCGGAGGTTGTGTCCGCGCCGATGGAGTAAACCGGTGATATAGCATTATGTTGTGAAAGCGGGGAGGTGGCAGTATTGCTGGTAACCGGAGTGTCGAGAAAGGGCGGACGAAAGGTGAATGAGGACGCCTACGGCGAGGTAAGAGCCGGAGGCGTGCTTTGCGTTGCCGTTGCCGACGGGTTGGGCGGTCATAACGGAGGCAGGATTGCATCCGGGCTTGCGGTAGACACAATACTGGACGTCTTTAAAAAAGAGCCGGATTTTTCGCGGGATGCGCTTATAAAATATATTATGGCGGCAAACGCGGCGATATCCGAATACGCGGTAAATAACCCGGACTATGTGCATATGTCAAGCACAATAGTGCTGCTGCTCGTAAAGGGAAACCGCGCTATATGGGCAAATGTGGGCGACAGCCGTCTTTATAGGTTTAAAGGCGGAGCTATTGCCGAGGTCACAGAGGACCATTCGCTGGCGTTTTTGGAGTTTATGAACGGTGATATAGAATATGACGATATACGCGCGAGCAGAGGTCAGAACAAGCTGACCTGCGCGTTGGGCGCGGCGATGGCGGATGAGGGCGATGTGAATTGCTCGGAAATAACGCGGATTGACGGCTCGGCAGCATTTTTGCTCTGTACCGACGGTTGGTGGGAGTACGTTAAAGAGGAACAGATGGAAAAAACGGCGGCGGAGTCGAAAACCACGCGGGCATGGATTGAGGCCATGTTAAAAATCCGTGAGGAAAACGCGCCGGAGGGCAGTGATAATTATACCGCGGCGGCTGTTATGCTTTAATGAATATAAATGCTTTAAATGTAAAAAATAAAGAGGTCGGAAATCGACCTCTTTATTTTTTGCCCGTGTAAAATTCATATGGATTGGAGAGTGGTTACATGAGTAATTTTACAGCGTTTGTGCAGCTTGCGGCCGCCGTCATTGTCGGCATGTATTTCTTTACGCGCATAAGAACCGAAAGCGCCGACAGCCGCGCGGCGCGCGAGGAATCAAAGGTTGAGGCGGAAAAGCTCAACGCGCTGCGCCGCATACATTTAAGCGAGCCAATGACCGAGATGTCACGGCCGGGGCATATAACCGATATTATAGGGCAGGAGGACGGGATACGCGCGCTGCGTTCGGCGCTTTGGGGCGCGCACCCGCAGCATGTTCTGATTTACGGCCCGCCGGGGGTGGGCAAGACCGCCGCGGCGCGCGTGGTTATGGAGGAAGTGAAAAAGAGCCCGGGAACACCGTTTGGAAAAAACGCGGCGTTTGTCGAGGCGGACGCGGCGATTATGCGCTGTGACGAGCGCGGATTTGCCGACCCGCTTATAGGCTCCGTGCACGATCCCATATACCAGGGCGCGGGGGCTATGGGCGTTTCGGGGATACCGCAGCCAAAACCGGGAGCGGTGACGAGAGCGCATGGAGGAATATTGTTCCTTGACGAGATAGGTGAGCTGCCCAATGAGCAGATAAACAAGCTCCTGAAAGTTCTTGAGGACAGACGGGTTACGCTTGAAAGCGCCTACTACAGCCGCGGGAATAAGAATGTTCCGGCGTATATACGCGATGTTTTTGAAAACGGGCTTCCGGCGGATTTTCGGCTCATAGGCGCGACAACACGACGTCCGGAACGTATTCCGGAGGCAATTCGCTCGCGCTGCGTGGAGGTGTATTTCAATCCGCTAACACGCGCGGACATTGTGCGCATTGTAACGGAGAGCGCGATGCGCTGCGGCGTGGCAATCGAAAACGGAGTGCGCGAGCTGATTGCCGACTATTCCTCAAACGGGCGCGAGGCGGTAAAGCTGCTGCAATCATCGTCAAATCTCGCCCGCATGGAAGGGCGGGCAGTGGTATCGGTAGCCGACGCAAAATGGGCTGCCGAGGCGGGCAGATATAAAAAGCGTAAGGAGCCGTTTTTGAAAGAGAACGAAAAGATTGTGGACATATCCATAATAAAGCCTAAGTAATTCTTAGCCAATCTGAACAAGTGAATTACAGCACGGTAATTTTTCGTTTATCGGGCGTATAGGATACAGTGCCACATGCACAAGCGATAAAGCGCCAGTCGTGAGATAAACGAAAATTTACTTGTTCAAAAAACGCTCAAAAACCGTGCGTATTAGCTAAAAATATATTGACTAAACGCGGCCGATAAGGTATAATATAGTTGTAAAGACCTAAGGAGGATATGTCTTATGGAATTGTTATCACCAAAGACCGACGTTGTATTTAAGATGTTGTTCAGCGCGGCGGACAACAAGGATATTCTTACGGATTTTATCGCGTCGGTGCTCGATATTGAAAATGACGATATAAAGGAGCT
>CANRAG010000069.1 GCA_947628515.1 uncultured Clostridia bacterium
TATGTCCAGTGCCATTACAACCGCGCCCGTTATCGCCAATAAATTAATCATTTGTTGCTGCATTGTGTCTTACCTCCATCTCTATTTATAACGGTTGTTCTTATCTCACAATTATGTATGCGGCTTTGCACGGCCTCCTCGTGCCGGCGCCACCATTCTTGTCTTGTAAGATTGTTTTTCTTTAAATATTCATCGAACTGTACCATCTGCGGAGCAATCCGAGCCATATATGTTCTACCCTCCCGATTTTCTTTCACCGATGTATCCCTAACAAAATTTCTTACTATGTATTCACTGCCGTCGGCATATTTATATCCGGTGAACGCGCCCCGCTCATCGGTGCCGTTTACCGTTTCTATAATCTCATCGGACCGCCGCCTTGCCATTATTAATCACCTCACTTTCATTTTTATTTTCTTCCCGGAATGTCCTATACCACGCTCCCGCCGCCGCTTGACATATTTTTTCTCTTATGCTATAATCACCTCAAAGGAGCGTGATTTTCAATGAACGAATTGCGTATCAAAAATCAAGAAAAGGTTTTAAAAACTCTTATTTCCATGCAGAACGCATCCGAAACGCACTATATTTATCATCCGGTAGGTTTCGAGGCAAATTTCCCTTTCGTCAGCGTCAAGGCTCTTATTGATATTCTCGAAATACTTTCCGACAAAAACTATATAATAGCCGAATACGCTGATTTACCGGATAATTTCAATATCCATATGCTTCAAGTGACGCCCGCCGGTCTTAATTATCATCCGCAGAAGGCGCTCGAAACGAAGCAGCGTTGGCTCGAACGTCTTTACGGCTTTGTTGTTGGCGTTATTCTCGGCTCCGTTATAACATATTTCATGCCGATCATATTAGACCGTATTTTCGGCAGATAATAATAACCGTCATACCGACAATCAGCCCGACACATAAGGAGAATATAAAGTTCCTCATCTCACTCCCCCCTCCTTCCTTACTCCGCTGTCAGCCGCCGCTTGACATATTTTTTCGCTTATGCTATAATCACCACAGAAAGAATTCAAACAAACGGGCTGATATAAATAAACCTGCTACCAGTCCTATTAAGCTTGATATGAGATACGCTAATGTTCCATGATCATGTAACCACCCGCCAAAATCGAACAGTATAAAATCCCATACCGCTTCAGCAAGTCGCCTTAACCGTTTCCGCATCTTCCTTCCCTCCTTTCTATGCCGCGTCTGTCGTGAACCGCCGCTTGCTTTTCTCACCCTCCTATGCTATAATCACCACAGAAAGGGGGTGACTATAATGCGTATATACGCAAATTTGCTTGGTGTATGGACAGATATAACCGATAAAGGAACTATTGCAGATTTTCAAAATCCTGTTACTTATATCAAAGAAAATCTCACATATGCAGACAATAGTGAAACAGCAGAATGCTTCCGTTATGATTATATCAATGTTCAATATGAAGGTCATAACTATCGTATTCACTCGTCAATGATACAAATTGTAGATTATAATTAACCTTCATCAGGCGCACCAAACTCAAGTTTGAGATTGGTGCGCAACTTTTCTTTATCATCAATTTCTAATAGAGCATATTTCTGATCAAATAGATGTTGTACAGCAATCTTAATCTTTGTCCACTCATGAGCTTTTAAGCCTGTTAGAGCATTTACAATATCATTGAACTTATTCTTATCCATCTCGCTCCCCTCCTTTCTATGCCGCGTCAGTTGAGAACCGCCGCTTGCTTTTTTCACCCTCTTATGCTATAAAGCGCTCATCAAAACGGTTTCTGCGATTTGTTTGAGTTTGATATTGAAGAGATTGATGTTCCTGCTGAAAAGTTCAAATCTTTGACAAGTGAATAGTCTGTTTTACATAATCAAAGATTTCATCTAATATAGTTGGCGTTGTATCTAAATTGTTTTCCCGTACAATCTTAGATACCCCGTCAACTATGTTTTCAAATTTATGGTTTCCTAATTCTACCTTTAATCTGCTCTCTAATTTCAAGTAATCTTTAACGTCCACCTCGCCCCCTCCTTTCTATGCTACATCGGTTAAGGTTCCGTCAGACTCTTCAGACTTCGATCCACAATCTCATCTGATAGATTGATTGGCGGAGTAAAACAAAATTCTCTGAAACAACACTGTCGGCATTTATCTCCATTCCCTTGTGAATGCCGTTCGCAGTGCTGTTTTAATTTTCGGAAAAATTTTTTAACGTCCACATTGCTCCCCTCCTTCCCCGCGATTATTAACTGGCTAAAAGCTTTATTGTAATAACCGCAATGGCGCCAATAATAAAACTGTGTACTATAAGTGCTTTCTTCAAAAACGCAATCATATTTATGAGATATTTCATATCGCTATCCACCTCGATCCCCTCCTTTCTATGCCTCATCGGTCGTGACCGCCGCTTGCTTTTTTCACCCTCTTATGCTATAATCACCGTAGAAAGGGGGTGATTACGCATGGATTCAGAACAGATTAAACATAGCTTAACTTTATTGCTTGTTAATGACACTGTTAAGGATAAAACTCCCGAAACGATTGTAAAGGCCTATTATGAGATCTTGCCGGAAATCTCGAAAGCCTTTAAGGAATATAGTGCCGCTAACAGACACAAAGCACGCATTGTTACCAGACGTGAAATAGGTCTCTGATTTTCATGTCATGCACTCATACTTATAGAGCATGTCATATACTACAGGAGCATACTGTAAATATGATTTGTTATCCAGGTCTTGCAGGAGGTATATTGATTTCCAAAGAATTTCACTTGCTGCCTCCTGAAGACTTGTATAATCTTTCTCAGCATTATTTTCGTCCACCTCGATCCCCTCCTTTCTATGCTGCGTCTGTCGTGAACCGCCGCTTGCTTTTTTTACCCTCCTATGCTATAATCACCACAGAAAGGGGGTGACTATCAATGGAATTAGTAAAACAAGCTATTCTTAAATTTTACACAACTCATTCATACGAAATAGACATGAGTTTCGATGAGCTTCAAAAAATGGTTGATTTAGACAGAGAAACTCTAAATAACTGTTTAAAATCGTTGCTCAATAACGGTTTTATTTGCGAAGCTTTTCCGGCCGACAACATAATTTATTCATTCAGAATCAATCGGTAGAAACATCATCGTATATTTCCCAGTTATCAGATAGAATGTCATCGGCATTCGGATTCCAACGAGGACAAGCATTGGCAGACTCAATATTGAAACCTTTAGGAATCACAAGATAACATTCGGCAGTATTAGTCGGTAAAAGGTAATACCTTTGTATAGTCCATTTTTTATTTATAATACCTTTACCGACTTCCATTGCCTTTTTGGTAGCTTCAATGATATTCACCTCGCTCCCCTCCTTTCTATGCTACATCAGTTGAGAACAGCTCGTTTGGGGTAGAATTAAGCGCAACACAGAACTTTCCTATATCTGTAGCCGTTATATTTTTCTGTCTACCGGTAAGAATTGCACTTACCTTACGCTCGTCCATATTAGCCAGTTCAGCAATACGTCGCTGTTTTAAACCCTTGTCTCTAATGATCCTATTTAAATTCTCAACTAAAACATTTGTTATATCCATAGCGCACACTCCTTCCAACTTCAAGTTTCATGGATTAATCACATTATACTCCAAGTTTTCTTTAATGTCAAGTGCTTTTTTCAAGTTTTATGGATTTTTTTCTTGACTTTTAAGAAAAAGTCCTTTATAATAGCTGTAAGAGGTGGTTTTTATGTCATTTGGTGATAGATTAAGGGAATCAAGGAATAAGAAAGGCTATTCACAGAAACGGCTTGCTGAATTGGTTGGTGTCACCAATACGGCAATATCCAATTATGAACAAAACACAAGTTTTCCAAATACTGATATTCTTTATAAACTGTTTGACGCTCTGGAATGTGAGCCTAACTTTCTGTTTTGGGACGAATTAACGGACGATTTAAAAAATAAAATACGCAATAATTCACAAAAAGAAAACATTAAATACAGGACATTAATAGATGCGTATAAATCTCATGTAGATATGCAACCGGCAATAAATAAAATGTTAGATATTGATAATTCTGAATCCATAAATAAGACTATTAAAGAAACTCTTGCAGAGCAGATAAATAATGCTGTAAAAAACAGCACAAGTACTGTATAAAATTGAATGCAAGCCATTCAATTTATGTATAATTATATTAAAATAACAGAAAGGATGATTTTAGTATGAAAAAATCAACAATTTCCGTGTTGGTAAGCGATGCACTATTCAGAAGGAGGATATGTATATGAATCATAAAAATCACAGCAGAGTATTTTTTAGATGGTTTTGGGTGACACTTATTGCATATATAGCTATAGGTATTGTTGCCGGATTTCTGTTCCCGAAGCCCGTTGACATCACGTCTTTATATTCGTTTGACGAAGAAACAAAATTTAATTGGTTGTTAATGATAGGGGTTTGGATTTCCGGCATTATTCCTGAAGCAATAATATATGCGGTATATTCGCATCTTGAAAATCAGGAAATACAGATTGATATACTCGACAATATTTATAAAATCTCTAACGGGACAAATACACCGAAAAGCGTCGATACCAATAGAAACAGCTACAGAAATACATCAGCAGCTAATAGGCAAGCAACATGGGTTTGTCCGCAATGTGGCACGACAAATCAACCTTATAATGAACGCTGTACCAACTGTGATAATAAAAAATAATTATTAAAAATCCCTGACCTCTCTCCCGCCGCCGCTTCGCGGTAGTGCGCGTGATTTTGAATAAATGGAATAATACAAAGAGAAGGAATAGTACATACCAGCAACAACTCATCAGCCTTTAATTCTCTGGTTGTGTTTTCATTAATGACAAACGCCAATTGACAATGTATTATTAATATACAGGGAGGGTATTTTTATGGCAGAATACACGCTTCAAGATATGCTAAAGCGTATAAAAGTATTGAAAAAAGAGAAAAAAATAAATAACAATAAACTGTCGGAAGTCACTGGAATTTCTCTCGGCACTTTGAGCAAAATACTTGCGGGAGTTACGAAGGAGCCGTCTATCGAGTCTATTATAAAGATCTCGCGCGGTTTGAACGTGTCTGCGGATTTTTTGATATTCGGTGAAAATCCTTCACTCACCCCACAAGAACAGTCAGTGCTATCGGCATACATGGCTCATCCAGAGATGCAACCTGTAATAAATAAGATATTAGATATAAAAGCTGAGGATCCTTCAATTTCCAATGACATTATCAGCGAATTAAAGCAAGATGTACCGATACCTACAAATTCAAAGTAAGCTTTATGATTCCGATAAACGGAATTGTAAATAGATTTATAATTTACTATGCGTAAGAAAGGATGATTTTATGAAAAAACTATTACTTCTAACGTTATCTATTGCTATGGGGTTGACTGTTACAGCTTGTGAAAACAGTGGGGAAATAGAGCAGTTACGTAAAGAAAACGAGGAATTAAAACAGCAAATAGCCGAATTAGGCGGTGATGCAGCTATAAGCTTTGGCTACATTGCCACATCCGATACTCAGACGGGATCTGTTAAAACATCGAATACGGATACTGCTCCACAAGATGCAACTATAAGCTTTGGTTACGTTGACACATCCGAATTTCCTGATTGTTTGACAGATGGAACATATAGATGCGGAACCGATTTCGAACCCGGAGACTATTATATTCTCTCAATGTACGGGGCTGAGGCTTATTATGATGTTAGTGATTCTGTTGGCAGTTCAACAGGAGGTGACCGTAGAATTATTCGAGCAATTCATGCAAAAAACGGGCAATATATCCAACTACAAAATGCCTTATTAATTCCAAAAGCTGACTTTAATCCGTCAGATTGGAAAAAATATGGTGCTTTCACCGTTGGAAAAGATTTACCCGCAGGAGATTACAAAATGTCATCTATTTCCAATGAATATAATAATTCTCAATACCCACTTGCGATATCCGGTATCACTGCGGCATACCAAATTTCTACAGGTTCGCCCTTGTCCGACCCAGTAGAATGTGAATTATTATTTGATAAACAAACATACCTATCTCTACAGGAAGGTCAAATAATTATGATAAATAATGCATATTTGACAAAAGTCGATTAAAAAATCCCCGACCTCTCTCCCGCCGCCGCAAGAATGAAAGGAACAGCGAGTAAATAAGTGAAAAGAATCTTGTATATGAGTTTATAAAAAGAATCGTTCTCGCATGGGATCCTGATTTTACAAAGGTAACTCCTTTGGAGCGCGCGGCTATTGATTCAGCCGAGGCTGAAATCTCCCGCGGCGAAGTATTTACGCACGATCAGATAAATTGGGATTGAACAGATCCTCTCTCCCGCCGCCTCAAAGAAGGCGTGTGAGTTTGAATAAATGGAATAATACAAAGAAGGAAAATAGTACAATGTCGGATTTAAGAACGGCGGCCGCTTATATACGGGTATCGACCGAGGATCAAATTGAATTTTCGCCGGATTCACAACTCGCCCGAATTCGCGATTATGCAAAGAAGAACAATTTAATACTCCCGCAGGAATTTATATTTGTAGACGAGGGAATAAGCGGCAGAAAAGCAGAGAAGCGTCCGCAGTTCATGAAAATGATAGGACTTGCAAAGCAAAAGCCGAAGCCGTTTGATGTTATTCTTCTCTGGAAATTTTCCCGATTTGCACGAAATCGCGAGGACAGTATTGTATATAAGTCCATGCTTCGGAAGCAGTGCGGAATTGATGTTGTATCTGTTTCCGAAAACTTAGGCGATGATAAGATGTCCATTCTTATCGAGGCGCTTATAGAGGCTATGGATGAATTTTATTCGATAAACCTTTCCGAGGAGGTAAAGCGCGGCATGACCGAAAAGGCAAAGCGCGGCGGTGTTCTCTCTGTCCCGGCGTATGGCTATACGGTTGATGACGGGCAATATATCCCTGTTCCGGAAGAAGCCGAGGTTATAAGAACAGTATTTAGCCGCTATAATGAAGGCGTGGGAATGCTTAGAATAGCGAAGGATCTTAACGCGCTCGGAATACGCACGCATCGTGGCGGCAAGATTGAAAACAGAACCATAGAATATTGGCTAAACAATCCTATATACATCGGTAAAATACGCTGGACGCCATCCGGCAAAACATCGCGGAATTATCATAATCCCGATAGTATGATTATTGACGGTCAGCATGAACCGCTTATTGATATTGACACATGGGAAGCCGCACAAAAGCGGATGCGGGAGCAAAAGGAAAAATACAGACCGTATTATAAGCCTATGGGAAGCATAAGCCATTGGCTTGTATCCATTGCCCGCTGCGGAGTGTGCGGAGGTCCTTTAGTAAACTGTTCCGGATATTTTTACTGTAATAACCGCAACAAAGGAACCTGTCCCGGTAATGGCAGCATAAGCGTAAAAAAGCTTAATACTATTGTGCTCAATCAACTCCGACAGGTCATGGACGCGCCCGGTTATATGTCTGTACCCATAAAGAAGCCAAAGCCGAAATACCGGGAAAACAATTCAATTATAGAACAGCAAATCAAAAAGGCCTACAGTCGTCTTGATAAGGTCAAGGAAGCCTATGAGTACGGTGTTGATACGATTGAGGAATACAAGCTTAACAAGCAGAAAATAACCGCCGAAATCGCAAGGCTTGAATCAGAAATGAAATCAGAGCCGGAATCATCCCCCGAAGAAGATTTTAAAAAGTTGCAGGGGCTTATCCGTGATGCATACGCAACAATTGAAAGCGAAACGGCTCTGCCAATAGAAAAAAACGAGATAGCCAAGGGCTTTATAGCAGAAATAATCAAGACGGGGCTTGACGGAAAAGAGTTCGATATTTTATATAAAATCTAACTTTAGCAAAAGGAGTATGGACCGCCGTACTGCGTTGCCACGATATTTGCGAGTCTTGAGTTTTTGTTCTTAATGTTTACCGGAAATTCAAGGAATTTATTATATTTAAACATTATTTGTTAGCCTCCCTTTCCCATGGCCACGGTTTTTCGAGCCAGTTGAATTTATCCTCGTACGCCGCGTTATACGCTTCGAGCGGTCCGTACTTTTCCTCAAAATCCTGCTTTGCCTTGCGGGTTTTCGATACAAGCTCCCTGAACATTCCAAACGCCTTTTTGTCGTCGGGATGCGTGTCAAGGTACAGCAGCAAATCGTACGCGGCAAAGTTATACTTTTGAACAGTGAACATCATTTGCTGTCTGTCCGAATCTTTATTTGCCATCTGTCACACCTCCGCGTTTCTTACATATATTCCCATATTCTTCGATTGTAAGGGCGAGTTCGGGAAATACTGTCCCGTTCATTATTGCCTCGTCTGCATTATAGGTGCTGCCAAGCATCTGTACCGGCACATAGCCGTATCCAACACATCCGCATGAATATGACATTACATCCGATTCATCCATCATATGCGCCATATACTCGTCAGACTTTGCTGTTAATTCCATTTATACAGCTCCTTTCTTTGTTATTTGCGGTAGTCTCCGCAGTTTATAATATGCGCGAGAAACGAATTTGGCGAAAATTAAAATGATACCGTCTGTATTTTTCCTGCCTTAATAAAAATTTTTCCATAAAAAAAAGAAGCCACGGTTATAGCTTCCTTTAAATAAACATCATTATTCCCTCGCATATTCCCACACCGAGACACGCGCATACCGCCACCACCACAAGACTTTTGCCCTTGTACGCGGTAATTACCGCCGCAAAAAATCCGGCCGCGGCGGATACGGGCGAGGACGTCGCGTAAAAAATCGCGGGGATCGTCATCGCGGTGAGAACCGTATACGGTATATATTCCAAAAACGCTATTATATATTTATTGCTTATCTTTTTTCGCATTAGCAGGAACGGTATAACGCGTATTGCGTATGTAACTCCCGCCATGACAAGAAGATACGGTAAAAAAACGCTAATTTTCATCTTCTAATCCACTCCCGAACATGATTGCGCCCGCCGCCGAGGCGATAACGGCGCATATTATTACCGCAAAGCCTGTGGACACGCCCGACAGTCCCGGCGTATATTTCATTATAAGGCTGATTGCCGCCGCAACGCACACAACCGTCAGCACACGCTTATCGGTCTTGGCCTTGGGCACAACTATCGCGATAAACATTCCGTAAAGCGCCACGCCCAGCATGTTTGTTACAAACTCCGGCATAACGTTACCCAGAACCGCGCCCAAAAATGTGCCGAGCGTCCAACCCGCGACCGGCAGCGACATAAGCCCCGCGAAATAGCTTCTGCTAACTGTTTCGTTGCCGTATGCCACGGCAAATATCTCGTCCGTTATCCCATAGCCCAGTATGGCGCGCCATATCCCCTTAAACCTTGCGTCCGTCTTCTGCGAGAGCGATATTGCCATTAGCGAATATCTGAGGTTGATAACAAGCTGGGTTATTGCCAGCTCCGCAAGACTGCCCATCTCCGCCATAACGGTTATTCCCGCGAACTGTCCCGCCGAGGTCAGATTTAAAAGCGAAATAAGCGCGGCCTGCCACGGTGTGCAGCCGCCCTCAACAGCCATTATTCCCAACGCGAACGAAACCGAAAAATAGCCGAGCGCAATGGGTATTCCGTCCATTACTCCGGCCTTTAATTTATTTGTCATTAATATACCTTCTCTGTTCTGTAAATAATATTGATATTCTACCATAGTATGGAACAAATTTCAAGAGAAATTTAAAAAAAGAGCGCCGCAGTATACGGCGCCCTCCAACACATGTTAATTAGCAGCAGTTATTATTTCCGCAGCCTTCATTGCCGTTGTTTGAGCAGCAGCAGATAAGGATAATGATGATGAGAATCCATATCCATTCTGAACAGCCGTTGTTATTGCCATTACCGAACAAACACATAACCTGCAACCTCCTTTTCTGAATGGTAGTATATACTATTCAGAATACGGAAATTGTGTTACAGCGCTCTATCGGATTTTTGCGCCGATTCTGTAAATACATACACGCCCTCGGCGCTCTTGGAGAAATATATAAATCTTATCGTTCTTCCGCGCCGTTTAACCTTTGACGCCCATCCCCTGCCGTGAATGGTTATGGGTGTGTATGCACAGTCGGGATAATTATTATCAACATACTTTGAGAGCGCGTCATGCTGCTCTTTAAACCTCATCCTGTTAAACGGCCCCTTACCTACGGCAAGGCTGTATACCGCAGCCGTCGCGGCGGCGGCAAACACGGTATTGTTCCTTAACTGTCTGAAATTCATAGTACTCATCCCTCTTTTCTGTGATACTCGTTATAAACGTCCCGCTTGGGAATACCCCTGTCGGCAGCAGCGGCCTTTATCGCGTCCTTCTGCGTCATTCCGTCATTTATATATCCGTTTACATGCTCGTAAACGCTAAGCTCGCGCCAAAACGCGTCCTCTTTTTGCGCGGGCTCCGCCGCTCCCTCTACAACAAGCACATACTCGCCCCGCGGCGGCTTTTGGGCATATATCTCTATCGCGCCGTCTATTGTCGTTCTTATTATCTCCTCGTGCAGCTTTGTAAGCTCGCGGCAAAGCGCTATTTTGCGCCCGCCGCCGAACGCCGCTTTCATATCGTCAAGAGTCGCGCGCAGCTTGTGCGGCGCTTCATAAAATATGAGCGTGTGCGTATCCTCGGCGGCGCTTAAAAGATGCTCGCGGCGATCCTCTTATTCACCGAAAGGAACCCCTCGAACGCATAGCGCCGCGCGGGGAGTCCGGACAGAATAAGGGCGTTTATGCCCGCTACGGGACCGGGAATGGATGTAACCGTAACATCGTTCTCTATACAAAGCCTTACCAAATCCTCGCCGGGATCCGAAATTGCCGGCGTCCCCGCGTCCGAAACCTGGGCTATACTCTTTCCTTCAAGCAGCAGATTAATAAGATATTCTCCCTTCGCCGCCTTGTTGTGCTCATGATAGCTCGTAAGCGCCTTTGTAATTCCGAAATGGTTTAAAAGCTGCAGCGTTCGCCGCGTATCCTCGGCGGCAATCAAATCCACCGATTGCAGCACCTCAAGACAGCGCGAGGATATATCCCCCAGATTACCTATCGGCGTCGCGCAAAGATAAAGAGTGCCCTTTTTATCTGCCATATATTTCATCAATCTCCTTTGTGTATCCGCCGTCCTCATTATACACATACAGCTGAGGAAGTACCTTCAAATCGCTTTTGGCGTCTTTTATGCCGTGCAAAAGTACCATATTCGCTTCTCTGCCGGGCTTAGGCGCGACCATACGCATACGCTTAGGCTCAATTCCGTACCTGTGCATAGCCCTGAAAACATCGGAAAGTCTCGACGGACGGTGTACCATGAACATGCTCCCATGCGGTTTTAAAAGCTCCGACGAAACGCGGACAACATCGTCAACGGTGCATTTAACCTCGTGGCGTGAAATCATTTTCATATCCCCGTCATTAACAAGTCCGCCTCCTGCCTTTATATACGGCGGATTTACCGTTACGACATCAAAGCGGCTCCTGCCGTAAAGCGCGGGCGCGTCCTTTATGTCGGCGCGGCGTACATGTATTCTGTCCTCAAGCTTGTTATAAATCACGCTTCTTGCTGCAAGCTCCGCCATTTCCGGCTGTATTTCAACCGCGTCGATTAACGGCATATCCGTCTTTGCGGCAAGCAGCAGAGGTATAATCCCCGTGCCTGTGCACAAATCCATAGCCCGTCCCCTGCCCGATTTTGCAAAATCAGAAAGAAGCACCGCGTCAATTCCGAATTTAAAGCTGTCGCGGCGCTGTATTATGTAATATCCGTTCTGCAAATCATCGAGCGTTTCAATATCAGTATTAATGATATTATTTAATTCCATTATTCTCTATTACGGCAAAGCTCATTTCGCCCTTCGCCGCTATCTGACCTTCAACCGTGGCCTCAACATTCGCCTTGCCCATGCCGTGGCGGTAC
The DNA here is from genome assembly GCA_947628515.1 of uncultured Clostridia bacterium. Lineage (GTDB taxonomy): Bacteria > Bacillota > Clostridia > UBA1381 > UBA1381 > Ornithomonoglobus. The sequence continues at coordinate 11,939 of CANRAG010000069.1, forward strand.
ATGATAAGCTCCGCCTTAAGCTCCAGGGTGTCGCCCGGCACCACCTGACGGCGGAATTTGAAATTATTTATTCCCGTAAATACGCCAAGCTTACCCTTGTTCTCCTCCATGCCCAAAAGCATGACCGCGCCCGCCTGCGCAAGCGCCTCGCAAATGAGCACACCCGGCATAATGGGATTGCCGGGAAAATGCCCCTGGAAAAACGGTTCGTTTATCGTGACGTTCTTCACCGCCTTAATGCTCTTTCCCTCCTCCATCTCGACCACTTTGTCGATTAAAAGAAAAGGGTAACGGTGCGGTAATATTCTTTGAATATCGATACTGTTCATTAAATCTGCCATTTTACTTTCCCTCCTGAACTTTGTCGAAAAAACTTCGCCCTATTCGTTGATATATGCCTTTTTATGGAACACATGTGTCGGGTCCTTTACCTTATCTATCTGGTCAAGCGCAATTCCGGAGCCTTTAACCACACATTCCACAATATCCTCCGCGAGATGACACTGAACTCCAAGCTCCTGCGAAATGCGTCTGTCAAGACCGTATATGAGCGAGCCGCCGCCCGTCATGATTATACCGTCAAGAATTATATCCCCGTGAAGCTCCGGCGGGGTTTCTTCGAGAACCTCTCTCGCCCGCTCGGTTATATTATAAACAAACTCGTCAAAGATTTCATATAAGTCGTTTGACGATACCATAACGCTCTTTGGTATTCCGGTAATCGCGCTTATGCCCTTCGCCTCGCATATTACCTCCTTGTCGCGCTTAATAACGCCGCCGACCGTGCATTTAAGCTTTTCGGCTGTGCGCGGCCCGATGTGTATATTCATATCCCGTCTTAAATACCGTATGATTTCCTCGGTAAACTCATCGCCCGCAATCTTTATCGAACGGCTGCACACCACGCCGCCCAGAGACATAACCGCAATATCTGTCGTTCCGCCGCCCACGTCGATAACCATTGTTCCGCGCGCGCGCGAAATGTCGTACCCCGCGCCCAGCGCGGCGGCAACGGGTTCCTCTATTACATATATATCCCTCGCGCCAACCTCTCGCGCCGCTTCTATAACCGCGCGCTGTTCCACATCGGTTATGCCCGACGGAACGCACATCATAATACGCGGTCTGCCCGGAACACGGTGCAGAACCTTTTTTATAAGCCCGCGTATCATCGCCTGCGCGAGCGTGTAGTTGGAAATAACCCCGTCCCGCAAAGGGCGGACAGCCTTTATATTCGGCGGCGTCCTTCCCACCATTTCAAGCGCGTCCGCGCCGACGCCCAACACCTCGTCGGTATCGGTATTTACGGCTATCACAGTCGGTTCGTTAAGAACAATTCCACGGCCTTTTATATACACCAGCATGGTGGCGGTTCCCAAATCTATACTTATATCGTTACCGAACATTAAAGTTAAGCTCCTTAAAACATTTTCATTGTCATTCAGATATATTATACACCAAAACAGTGCCAAACTCAATACTTTTTTTAGAATTTATCTCACAAATTACCGCGGCGGAATGTGGCGAAGCTAAAATCCGGTAACTTTTTTATGTTTAGCTATGGATTTTTTCTTAATTATATGCTATAATTATGTTATCAAAACGGAAGTTTGACACTTTTAGAAACAACGAATACCCAAAAAATACGATAATAGCGCGGATAGCGCAAAATTTTTTTG
>CANRAG010000070.1 GCA_947628515.1 uncultured Clostridia bacterium
TCCACCGCTCCACCTTGACGAGAGGGAGCATAATCTTCTTTTAAGAAAAGTGTCTCACATCATTGACTTCTATACAATCTCGGCGGCGTGGATGCGGAAAAAATACTTGACATTTAAATATAAATATGATAATATAATCTATGTTGTAACGCCGGTGTGGTGGAATTGGCAGACGCGCCGGACTCAAAATCCGGTGGAGTAAAATCCGTACCGGTTCGACCCCGGTCACCGGCACCACAGCATTAGTAAGGTCCAAAGCTTTTTTGGGCCTTTTTTTCTTGACTTGCAAATAAATATTTGCTATAATATGATTACTGTTTGGCTATGAAGTGATTACCGCGCTTTTTTATGCCTTTATTATGAGAAATTGCCGAAATCGGACGCGCGGTATCCTTTAACTTAGTCGGATAGGTGTAACATAATACGCATAAATAAAGCAGGGGGTGCTCGCTTGTGAAAAAAATATTAATTGTTGTGGATATGCAGAAGGACTTTGTTGACGGCGCGCTCGGCACAAAAGAGGCAGAGTCGGTCGTGGACAATGTTGTTAAAAAGATAGAGAGCTTTGACGGCGACATAATAGCCACCTACGACACGCATACGGATGACTATATGCGTACGCGGGAGGGCGAAAAGCTGCCGGTGCCGCATTGTATAAAAGGAACCGATGGCTGGATGCTCGATAAGCGGGTTCAGACCGCGCTCGACAGGCGCGGATACAAATCAATTGAAAAGCCGACATTCGGCTCGGTTGAGCTGCCCCGTTATATCGGCGAAAATTATAATACCGATGAGCTTTATATTGAGCTTATCGGACTTTGCACGGACATATGCGTAGTGTCAAACGCGCTTCTGATAAAAGCAAATTTCCCTGAGGCACGAATAAGTGTTAATTCCGCATGCTGCGCGGGAGTAACACCGCAAAGCCATATAGCGGCGCTAACGACCATGCGCATGTGCCAGATTGATGTTATATAAGTTAAAATTTTTACGGAGGTGTTTTTCTGATGTTTGACGCGGAAAAAGTTAAGAATGATTGTGTGGAATGGATAAGGGATTTCTTTGAGAAAAACGGCAAGGGCTGTAATGCGATTGTCGGGATTTCGGGCGGTAAGGACAGCTCAATAGCTGCCGCGCTATGCGTCAGGGCGCTCGGGCGCGACAGGGTTATAGGCGTTCTTATGCCGCAGGGCGAGCAGCATGATATTGATATGGCGTATCTGCTGGTAAACCATCTGGGTATAAAGCACTATGAAATCAATGTCAAAGCCGGTGTTGACGCGGTTTTGGGCAGTCTCCCCGACGATTTTGAAATTACGGCGCAGACGCGCCAGAATTTGCCGCCGCGCATACGCATGGCGACGCTTTACGCGGTATCGCAAAGCAATAACGGCAGAGTTTGCAACACCTGTAATCTTTCAGAGGATTGGGTGGGGTATTCAACACGCTACGGCGACGCGGCGGGCGATTTTTCGCCGCTCTCGTTCATTACCGTAACGGAGCTTAAAGAGATAGGGCATCTTATGGGATTGCCGAACGAGCTTGTTGAAAAGACGCCGATTGACGGACTGTGCGGCAAGACCGACGAGGAAAATCTCGGTTTTACCTACGCCGAACTGGACAGGTATATAAGAACAGGCGAAATCGAGGACGAAAAGAAAAAGGAAATCATTGATACAAAGCATAGAAATAATCTGTTTAAGCTGGAGTTTATGCCATGCTTCAAGCCTACTGAACAATGAGAAAACCGACGGCGGACGCGATGCGTCCGCCTTTAATTTATTTTCCGCTTTTCTCTGTCCATTCGAAACGCTACGGAACGTTTCAGATATTCGAGATAATCCTCATCCATGCACATGGACTTTTCGGGAGTATCGGAGAGCTTTGCCACGGGGCGCCCGTTTACAAATTGCAGCTTTATAACGATATTGAGCGCCGGTTCGCATGTGTCGTTTGAACAGAAGGTGCCTATTCCGAACGACACCTTTGCGCGGTCGCTGAAATAGTCATACAGCTTTTGCGCCCGTTTGAAATCAAGATTATCGCTGAACAGGAGCAGCTTTGATTTCGGGTCAACTCCGTACTTTTTATAGTGCGCTATTATCTTTTCACCCCACTCGAACGGATCGCCGCTGTCGTGGCGCACGCCGGAATAGTTGTTTACCATTGAGCGGTTAAAGTCGAGCAGAAACAAATCGGTGGTTATGGTATCGGTAAGAGCGGTACCGTTATCACCGCGGTATTCATCATACCAATCGTTCATAGCGTATTGATTGGTATATGCGAGCGGAATATAATCGATACCCTGATACATCTGAACGAACTCGTGCGCGTATGTGCCTATGGGAGTTATATTGTATTTCATTGCGAGGTACACGTTGGATGTCCCGACACAATTTTTGGTTTCCGACGTCAGACGCTTCACCACAACGTCCTCCCATTCTCTTGAAAGACGGCGGCGGCAGCCGAACTCCGCAAAGGAGAAGGTGTATCTGCCGGAATTGAACGCGTCTATTTTTTCGTTAAGTCTTTCTTCGGCGGACTCGCGCAGCGCGGCATAGTCAAACGCCATTCTGAAATACACCTCGTTTATTATTTCGAGCAGATAAATTTCAAACTGCATGGCGGAAAACAGCGGACCCCTCACCGTTACCGACAGCTCGCCCTTATCGGCTTGTTTTATCTCAACATAATCCCTTATAGGATGCCATAATCTTAAAAATTCCACATAATCGCTTTTAATAAAGCGAATGGAGCGCAAATAGTCAAGCTCCGCCTTTGTGAATTTAAGACCACAAAGGTGATTCACCTGCGCGTTGATTTCGTCAGCCATTTCCTTTGTGAAAACAATATCCTTGCTGCGGCATTTGAAATAATATTCGCCGCTGAGGTCGGTGTGCTTATGAAAAATGACCTGATTCATATTGAATTTATATAAGTCCGTATCAAGCAGTGATACTACAATAGGTTCAAGCTTCACGTTAAAAATCCCCTTTTCTTTAACAAGTATTAATTGTATTGTACCACAAATCACCAAATAAGTAAATATATTAAAAATTTTATTTTATCGGTCTCATTATAACATCTCATTTGACATTTAGTGCTTGTCATTTGCATTGCTTTCCGTATATTAATATATCGGACGGCGAACAATCCAAAACATAACAAATTCTTGCAAGGACGTCCAGATCCATTTTCTCAACTTCATTTTTATACCATTTATTGATCACTTCAAAACGAGTGTTCGAGGTTCTCGCAAGATGATTTCTTGTGATTTTCCTGATGTTCATAAGTTCTTTTAAATTAATGTCTATTTTTCCGTATTCGTTTATAGAGATCACAGATTTTGAATTATCCATATCACCACTCCTTTTCGGAAATATTCAATAAATTTTTAATATTAACATTTAATGCTTCGGACAGCGCGATCAATTCAATATCCGTAACAAATCGTTTTCCGCACTCTATCCGTTGTATCGCATTTTTATCCACATCGACGCCCAAAACCTGCAGTCTGTCAGCCAGTGCGCGTTGTGACATTTTCGGCATGATCTTCATTCTGTACTTTGCGACATTTTCTCCGCATACATTCAATTTTCCGTTTACAGCTTTATTTTTAAACATATAACACCTCGTTTGACATTTAGTACTTGTCATTTGTGTTATTATATGATATAGTAGTAAAATAGATGACATTCTGTAAATGTCGAATTTTGCATAAGGAGTAAAAATTATGGTTGTAACATTTTGCGGACACGGGGAAATGACATACAGTGAAGAAACTCAAAGAATTTTATACAATATTTTGGAAGAATTAATCGATCGGGGCGCAAATAAATTTTTGCTTGGCGGATACGGCAGGTTCGATATGCTTGCGGCGCGCACGGTCAAAACCTTAAAAGAAAAATATCCTCAAACAGTATCGGCACTTATTATTCCGTATATGAATCACGACTTTGACGCGGGACTGTATGACTATTCGGAATATCCGCCGATCGAAAATACGCCCGCGAGATTTGCCATTTTAAAAAGAAACGAATGAATGGTGAGAAAGGCGGATGTGGTTGTCGCGTATGTGGCATACGATTGGGGCGGAGCCGCGAAAACATTGGAATATGCCGAGCGCAGGAAAAAAAGAATTATAAATATTGCGCTTATATCGGAAAATCGTATTGACGACTAAAGAAACGACCGCTTTACATTTTGTGTTAACTCGTTCATAATATGGCTCTTTTCCATGCAAAAAGCAGCTGTGTTTCCCTGTGTTCCTCCGTCCACTCGCCGCAGCGTCACGACCGAAACACCAAAAATACTTGACATTTGAATTAATGTATCTATACTTGGTTGATGTGTTCCGTTTTCGTATGCGCTCGTCATTTGTATTGTGTTATAAATGGTGATGATGGGATCGGTTATAATATTGATGATGACTATATTGACAGTATAGATCAACATACAGTTTCAATTCTCGGTGAAACTATAAAAGACGGAGAGAATATAACTATTTCAGGAAAAATTATTCATGGTGTGGGGCGTGATATACATCCGGACTCAATAAAAAATAATTGATAGCGTAAGCTTGTCAGGGAACACAAGGAGAGCCGGAACATAAGGGGGAACCGTTGGGTCTCCCTTGTGTTCCGATATATGATACACCTGATACGGTTGCTGTCAACGGTATAGAAATCCATATTTCGCTAAGCGTAAAAAATATTTTATTTATTAGAGCATTTTAATCAAAAATCAGTCTTTTCTGAATAAATAGATTGAATAAAAACATATTTTATGGTATAATAGTCACATGAGATAGGTCTCGACACGCCTCTTTACAATGCGTACCATGTCGGGGCCGCTTTTTTATACAAAGGAGCAAGCGTATGACCGAAATAAAACGACCCACTACATATGAGGAACAAATAGCGATTCTTAAATCCCGCAATTTACAAATCGAGGATGAAGAACGTGCCGTACACATTCTTTCGTCTGTAAATTATTATAACTTAACGGGATATTTGTACACACACAAAAACTGCTCGGGTATGTATCAGAATATAACATTTAACAAGGCATACAATATTTACCTTTGCGATAAACGTATGACGTCCATAATATTGTATGCCGTTGAATTGGTGGAGTATAATCTTAAAACAAAAATGGCTTATATTTTAGGTCACGAATTGGGAGCTCTATGTTATATGGACTCGTCAAATTTTACAAATGTCCATGAACATACACGACTGATGGAAAAATTTGAGCAAGCGATAAATAACAACAAAAACCTGCCGTTTGTAAAACATCACAAGAAGAAATATAACGGGAAGTTTCCTGTTTGGGTGGCTACTGAGCTGTTTACCCTCGGAATGATTTGGAACTGTTATAAATTCTTACGCACACCGATCAAAAAGAAAATAGCGCGTGAGTTTAGTGTAGGAGCGATTTATCTTGAAAGTTGGATAGAGTGTACATCATATCTTCGTAATATGTCCGCCCATTATATGCGGCTGTATAAGACAAGCATACAAAAAACGCCCAAGCAAAGCAAAGCACACAACAATTTGAGTGCGTCGAACCGAATATTCGATATTATATATGTTATGAAATTCTTATCACCGCAAAGCGACGAATGGAATAATTATATTTTGCCGACGATGGAACAAATCTTTGAACAGTATTCCTCTGATGTCAAACTGTCGGATTACGGATTTCCGCATCAATGGCGACAAATATTGCATAAATAATAACACAAGGGGAACCGTTGGGTCCCCCTTGTGTTCTTGACTTATATCACATAGAACGTTTCGGTTGACAAATCCGAAAACGATTTTAAAGCGAAGGTGTTCGTCTGGACGGACGACGAACAACCGATTTCACTCACGGAAAGCTTTAATCTGTAAAATTAAACACGACAGGGCGGCGCGGAGCCGCCCTTTTTTATTGCCGCCTGTTTACCTATCCCGATAGGTTAAGGCATACTGCGCGTCCGGTTTTGCTAATTGCGCAAGTAACCGGCATAATAACGCGCAGTTATCACTTCATAGCCAAACAGTAACCGGCTCCATTTAAAAACCGTGATAATATTTGGTTTTATTATGGACATTTTTAGCGTTATGTGGTATACTTATAATGTATAATTGTAACTATGGGAGGTATTTAATGGACACATTGGTTCGTGGAAACAGCGCTGACGGTACGATAAGGGTATTGGCAGCCACAACCACAGATTTGGTAAATGAAATGCGCAGAATTCATGACACGTCCGCAACCGCGTCGGCGGCATTGGGCAGGCTTCTTACGGCGGCGGCAATCATGGGCGCGCAGCTAAAGGGCGAGGACGACTCCGTGACGCTTCAGATAAACGGCGACGGGGCTTTGGGCAGGCTTATAGCCGTGACCGACAGTCGGGCGCATGTAAGGGGCTATGTTGTAAATCCTCACGCCGACCTCATGCCGAACGCAAAGGGTAAGCTTGACGTGGGCGGCGCGGTAGGCAAGGGATATTTGAGCGTTATACGCGACATGGGTCTTAAGGAGCCGTATATTGGCAGAATACCGCTCGTAACGGGCGAGATTGCGGAGGATCTGACCTACTACTACGCAAAAAGCGAACAAATACCGACCGCAATCGCGCTTGGCGTGCTCGTGGATACGGACCTATCCATCAAGGCGGCGGGCGGATACATGATTCAGCTCATGCCGGAGGCGACAGAGGAAACAGCGGACAGGCTCACCGAACTAATAGAGTCGCTGCCGCCGATTACCGATATGGTGGATGGCGGCATGGACGCCGCGGAGATTGCGATTGCGGTGACAAACGGCTTCGATATGGTAATCGAAAACAAATCCGCCGAACCCGCGTATGAATGTAAGTGTACGCGGGAGCGGGTGGAACGCGCGCTGGTGTCAATCGGCAGGAAGGATTTGCGCGAGATCATAGACGAGCAGGGCGAGGCGGAAATGAGCTGCCGGTTCTGCGATAGGAAGTATAAGTTTAACAGGGAACAGTTGTAGGAGTTATATGCTAAAGCGAAGTGAGAGGGTTTATAAAAATCCGGTAAAAGCATACATTGTATTGCCGTGCTATAATGAGGAGGCGGTTATCGAGGAAACCTGCCGCCAGCTTCTGGACGTTTTCAAAGAAATGAAAGACGGGGGACTCATCTCCGCCGCAAGCCGTATTGTTTTTGTGGACGACGGCAGCGGAGACAGGACGTGGGAGCTTATAGCGGGGCTCGAGGAGACGCATCAGGAGGTGTGCGGAATAAAGCTTGCGCACAATGTCGGGCATCAGAACGCGCTTTTCGGCGGACTTATGACGGTAAAGGACGAATGTGACTGCGCCATTTCCATAGACGCCGATTTGCAGGATGATATTCATGTGATACCGGACATGATAAGAAAATTCCGCGATGAAAATTGTGAAATAGTATACGGCGTAAGACAGGAGCGAAAGACCGACACGTTTTTCAAGCGCACAACGGCGCTCGGCTTTTATAAGCTGATGAAGCTTATGGGCGTTAATATGGTCTACAACCATGCAGATTACAGACTTATGGGCAGACGCGCGCTCGCGGGTCTTGCGGAGTTTGAGGAACGCAACCTGTTCCTTCGCGGCATGGTGCCGATGATAGGCTATAAATCCGATAACGTGTACTACAACAGGAACGAGCGGTTTGCGGGCGAGTCGAAGTATCCGCTAAAAAAGATGCTTTCATTCGCGTTTGACGGCATAACCTCGTTCAGCGTAAATCTGATACGCGTTATATCAACCGTGGGAGTTATCTCATGCATAATCGCGGTCATTATGGCAATATATTCCTTAGTTGAAAAGGCGCTCGGCCATACCGGCGCGGGCTGGACGTCCGTTATGTGCTCTATATGGTTCATAGGCGGTTTGCAGCTATTGGGTATAGGCCTTATAGGCGAGTATATCGGTAAGATGTACAAAGAGGTAAAACGCCGGCCGCGATATATAGTTGAGGAATTTATCGGCGACAGATAGTTTGAAAATTCCTGATTGCGCGGAGTATTTACGAAGGGAGAGAGCGGTTATAAAGATGAAAAAAACAAAGAATTTAAAAACAATACACATCGGCGGCAGTGATGATTATATAAGTCTTATTACCGTGTGCGTTTCGGTGTTTGCGGCGCTGTTTGCGATGTATACGTTTACGGGCAAATGGCCATGGACATTCAGCAACACATATAATTCATATATAATTCAAGCTCAGGCATGGCTTAGCGGGCATTTATATGTTCCGGCAGAGTATGACGCGCATTGGAACGGAGGCGCGCTGGAGCTGGCAAAGTTCAACGATAAATTCTATGTGAGCTTTCCGCCGTTCCCGTCATATGTAATGCTGCCGTTTGTGGCTTTGGGTTGGATCAAATGTGACGGTATACTGAACATGGCGTTTGCCATAGCCGCCGGCGCGTACGCGTTTAAGATAGCGGAGCATTTTGAAATCAGGAAGGAGCGCGGAATAATTCTTGCTCTGCTTCTTACGATAGGCTCCAATTGGCTGTTTAACGCGCAGGTGCCGTGGGTGTGGTTCATTGCTCAGAACATGGCGTTTACGCTGTCGCTTATGGCGGTGTATTACGCGCTTAAGGGCAAGGCGGGGTTATCCCTCGCGTTCTGGGCGTGCGCGGTTGGCTGCCGCCCGATGCAGGTACTGTATATATTTGTTCTTATATATCTGCTTTATGATAAATATAAGGCGGACGACCCCGATATAAAAATAGCCGAAATAATAAAGACAAAATGGACATGCCTTATACCTATGGCGGTCATAGCTCTGTCATATATGATACTTAACGCGGTTCGGTTCGGGAGCATTACGGAGTTCGGACATAATTATCTGCCGGAATTTGCCGAGAAACAACAGTCACCGTACGGGCAGTTCAGTATCCATTATATGAGCGAAAACATAAAGACCTTGTTCAGGCTGCCGGAAAAGCATACTTTCCAAAACGCGTGGGAATATCAGCATTTTAACGGGACAAACATTTTTCTCGTAAGCCCGGTGCTTATAGCGTATATAGCATATATGATACGGGCGGTAATAAGGCGGGAAAAAGAGAACATGGCTCTGTACGCGGGGATATTTATTATCATGGCGGTGCATGTTCTTATGATTACAGCTCATAAAACTATGGGCGGCTCGCAGTTCGGGAACAGATATATAAACGACATACTTCCCTTTGCGTATCTTTGCATAGCGCTTAGCCTTAAAAATCGGAGCCGGTTTGAGGGTATCAATACGGTACTGCTCTGTCTGGGCGCGGCGGTAAATATGATAGGCACAGCCATATATTTCGCATAATACAGGAGGTTATTAAATGGGTAATTTTATAGGCCACGCAGGGGGATTTATAATCCTTGCGGCGGTGATAGCGCTGTTTTGCGCGTTCCTTTTGGAGTCGGGCGTAGTAAAGGACAGGCAAAGACTGATTTTTAACGGTAAAATCGCAGCCATGACGGCAATTATAGGAATAGTTTATTATTTTATCATAGGATATATGGTAAATATCCTCAGGGGTCAGACCAATATTTTTGATTTTAACTCAATATTTAGCTTCAAGGAAATACCGTCAATGCTTTCGGCATATGAGGATATGAGCGCGGGCGGCGGCACAAAGGGTGTATTTCTTCCCGTATTTGCCGGAATAGTACACGGTCTTGGCGGGCTTATTTTCAAGCAGTACGGGGCTATAGCGGTATGGCTCAATTTTGCGGCGGTGTGCGGCGGAGCATGCTGTTTGCACACAATGGCGTGTGACTTTTTCAAAAAAGAGCTTTCGCCGGTTATGCTGCTGTACATATTCGCCCTGCCGTATGCGTTTTTGCTGTTCACGCCCGGATGCTGGGGCGCGGCGATTGGGCTTGCGGCAATCGCGTCGTACGCCTTTTACAAAAGGAAATATATATTGTACGGAATTCTTGCGGTTCTTGCCGTATGTATAAATATATACGGAATGTTTGTCCTAATCGCGCCGGCGGTTAAGTTTTCCGGCTGCTCCGTGTATATAAAAGATTTTCCAAAGAGCGCGATAGCTAACCCGTATATACGTAACGGACTGCTGTATGCGGTGTTTATTCTCAGCTCGGTTATAATGTTAAGAGTAATCGGAGGTTAGGCGCTATGGCAAACAAAAAGAATTTAACGGCTCTCATGCCGCGGAATAAAAGAAAAGAGACCATAGTTACGGCAATCGTGTTTGCCGTCGCTGTGGCAAGCCGTCTGCTGATGTTCTGGGCGGCGTATATGACGGCGAAACACGCCGGCATGGGCAAAGGTCTTTATGAATACCTTTCGGGCGCGGGCGATGTCCCGCATTATGTTGAAATAGCAAGCGGAGGATATCAGTCATCGGGAGCAACGGCTAATAATATAGTTTTCTTCCCTCTGATGCCGATGCTTATGAAGCTGTTCCACGTTATATTTCGAGATTATGTGATTGCGGGAATATTTGTGTCGTATGTATCGTTCGGCGTCGCGTCATGTTATTTCTATAAGCTTCTTAAGCTTGATTATGACGATGAGAAAACAGCGGGCGGTATGCTTGCGATGTTTATGGGCGTGTTCGGCATATTTTATATAAGCGCGCATACGGAAAGCCTGTTTATAATGCTCATAGCGATGGGCTTGTATTATATGCGTAAAAACAATCTGCCGGCCGCGGGCGCCGCGGGATTTTTCGCGGCGCTGTCGAGAACACAGGGCGTGCTGCTGTTTGTTCCCGTTGTGTATGAAATTGTTATCAGGGCGGTAAAGGAAAAACGGTTCGATATAAAATCGCTTTTTGCAATGCTTATACCCATGGGTTATCTGGCGTATCTTGTGCTGAATAAGGCGGTTACCGGCGAATACTTCAAATTCATAGAATATCAGGCGGCGGCGCCGTGGTATAACGAGGCGACATGGATTTCAAACAGCATAGCCACAAGCTATGATGTGGGCAAAAACAATTTCGCGTTATCGCTTATTATATACTGGCCGCAGATCATAGCCTTCTTCATAGCCGTGGCCGCCATATTCGCGGGACTGAAAAACAGAGTTCGTATATCGTATCTCTTGTTTTTGGGCGCGTACGCGGGCGTTACATATTTTCAGAGCTGGATGCTTTCCGGCGGAAGATATATAACGGCGTGTTTGCCTCTGTATATTGTGTTTGCCGCTTTGGATAACAAATATATAAAAAATATAATACTTCTTACAGAAGGACTTACCTTTATGGTCATAGCCGTTCTTTGGTTCAGGGGCTATGCGATAATGTAACGAGGAGGGGAACAGATGTTAGGTATTTTGGTTTACGCGTATTTCCTGTTTTCGGGATACGTTTACAGTTGTTATGTTTTCCGCGGGAAGGATATTTATTTCCGCGCATGGATGGGCGGAATATTCGGGAACATTCTGCTCATGGCAGGAATTGTAATTCCGGCGTTTATCTTCGGATTTTCGTATACAAGCCATATAGTACTTATCGTTCTTTCGGCGTTGCCGGCGGCGTGGCTTGTTAAAAAAGAAGGCTTCGGCACATTTAAGGCTTTGCTTGTATCGGACGCGGCGCCGCGCAATCCCAAGGGCAAACCGAAAAAGGATACGGCGCAGCCGAACACAGCAAACGCGGTTATGGATTGGCGGATATTCGTTTTTGTTATACTCCCTGTTTCGCTTGTAATATGGATTTTGTTAACGAACCATATCCTTGTGCCGGACGCTTCCGGCGGAACGACCACGGGACAATGTACCTATGGCGATTTGAGGCTGCATCTAAGCTTCGTAACAAGTATTGCGCAGCAGGGCGAGTTCCCTCCGGACTACAGTATAATGCCGGGACATACAATCGGATACCCGTTCTTTGTTGATATGCTTTCATCAAGCCTGTTCCTGTTCGGAACGGCGCTTAGGTGGGCGGTATTGATACCGAGCTATGTTATTTCGATGCTTTTGGTTATGGGCTTTTATATCGTGTCATACACGCTCACCAAAAGAACCGCGGCAGCCGTTTTGGCAACGGTTCTGTTCTTCTTCGGCGGCGGGTTTGGGTTTGCTTATTTCTTAGAGGGCGCAAAGTCGGATCCGGAAAATTTCAAACAGATATTCACGGCATACTACCATTTGCCTACAAATGCGCGAGCGTCGGATTTTTATAAGAATATTCAATGGGTAAATCCCATAAATGATATGATAATACCGCAAAGAACGACAATGGCGGGCTGGTGTGTGTTCCAGGCGGTTATATGGCTGCTCACCGAGGCGGTAAGAACAAATAAGCGAAAGCTGTATATAATTCTCGGAATAATTTCGGGATGTATGCTTATGATCCACACCCATACATTCCTCGCGTTCGGAATAATATGCGCGGTCATGTTTTTCATATATATCTATCTTGCGAAAACGCAGGGGAATGTGAAAGAAGTATTCGCCAACTGGGTAATATTCGGCGGCATTGTGGCGGTAATGATAATTCCGCAGCTCCTGCTTTGGACATTAAAGCAAGCGGGCGGTGATTCATTTATCAGCTTCCATTTCAACTGGGAGAACAATACCGGAAATATGGACGACCCGTATCTGTGGTTCTATCTTAAGAACTGGGGACTGCCGGCGCTGTTCGCTGTTCCCGCCATACTTTCGGCAAAAAAGGAAAACAAACGGCTTATAGCGGGCGCGGCTCTGGTATTTGTAATAGCGGAGTTAGTTCTATTCCAGCCGCTAACCTATGATAATAATAAAATGTTCTTCATTCCGTATATGCTGCTCATAATACTGACCGCGGACTGGCTGCTTATGATGTGGGATAAGCTGAAGGGAACCAAGGGAAGAATATATCTTGCGGTTATAGTGATTGCGTCAGGTGTATTGTCGGGCACTCTTTCAATTTGCCGCGAATATGTAAGCGGAGCGGATAAAGATAATGGCAGGTATCATATGTACTCGGCGGACGAGATGAAGATGTCGGAATATATAAGGGCAAACACGCCAAAGGATGCGGTAATACTTACGGGTAACGACCTGCTCAGCCCTGTATACGCGCTTACGGGACGCGATATTTATCTCGGCCCCGGTAATTTCCTGAGCACGCACGGTATGGATGATAACACAAGGAATAAGATGATGTCCGATTTATCCGCGGCATACAGCGGCAGCTACGAAAATCTTAAAAGCTTCTGCGAGAAAAACGGAATAGACTATGTATATGTCGGAGAGCATGAAGGGGATGTTAATCAAAACACAATAAATCGGCTCGAAAAGGTATATTCCGTAGGAACCGAGACATTATACAAGGTGAAATAAAGTTGAAAGCCTCTTAAAGCTTTGCCGCTTTAAGAGGCTTTTTAATTTTTATTTTCTCGCCAGCGTTTTGAAGAAAAAATCGTTCTTTGCGTCAAAGGTAAAGTAATTATATTTAACGTCAATGAGATTATGTTTCTCAATAT
>CANRAG010000071.1 GCA_947628515.1 uncultured Clostridia bacterium
AAGTTCAGCTGTATTAAATATTCGCAAATATATGAACAATATATGAACAAAAAATGAATAATTAATGAACATATTTTACGGGTGTTGAATACCGTGTGATTTTGTGGTAAAATCAAGCTATAAAAAGTGATAGAGGGGGTAACACACTATGAAGCGAAGGATAATTATTATAGCATCCGCCGCTGCGGTCGTTTTGCTTGCGGCAGCGACAGCGTTTATGATGCATTTGAAGTCAGGCGGCACTGACGACGCGCAGGATTTCAAACAAAGGGTTTCCGACATGATTAACAGCTCAAATGTGGATGATGTTTTTACGTATATCAATATGACCGTAGGGCAGGATGTTATTTCGCGGGACGGCAGCGAGGTAAAAATAAATCCTTCCTCGATACCTTATATCAATGACAGCGGCGATGTGATGCTGCCTGTGGTTGCGGCAACCGGACAGATGAATATACAGTCGGATTTTAATTCGGATAATGACACTTTTATATTCACAAAGGATGACAAGCAGGTCACGCTCTCAATAAAGGATGATGTAATGTATCTTGATAAAGATAGGCTCGACCTTCCTTTTAAATATGATAAGGAGGCGGGCGAGGTATTCATTCCGTTGAAGGAGGCGGCCTCGACCTTCGGCATAGAATATGTATGGGACGGGCAATCGGGCAGGATCGTGCTTACAAACCCGTATCAGTACAAATGTATCATTGTTTATTCCGTAGACGCCGACACCACAGGTGCTGTGGATGTGGCAAAGGATGACAAGACGACGGTGATGAGGTTTGAAACAGAGGATGATACGAGAAAGAATGTCGAAATAAACAAAGGGCTTGGATATGAGGTTGAGCCGATAAGCTCGATGGTTGGAACCTCGCTTTCATGGGGAACGGATTTTATAAATGCAGCAGAGTATTCTGCTGCATTTGTTGGAAAACAGACAGATTTGATAGTCGCGGTGGTTGACTCCGGCCTGGACCCGTCCCACAAATGCTTTTCGGGCAGGGTGACAGAGGGGTATGACTTTGTGGACGGCGACAGTGATACCATGGACGGTGGCGGACACGGAACACATGTTTCGAGCACGATTATAGACGTGTCGGAGGGATTTAATAAGATAAAGGTGATGCCCGTAAGGGTTCTTAATAATGAAGGATCGGGAAATTCATATGACATATCGAGGGGAATAGAGTATGCGGTGGATAACGGCGCAAAGGTCATTAATCTCAGCCTTGGCGGCGTAGGTGAGACGAAAAGCATAAGCGACGCCGTGAGCTATGCGATAAGCAATGATGTAACGGTAGTTGCGGCGGCGGGAAACGAGAGCTATGACCTTACAGCAATATATTGCAGCCCCGCATGTATAGACGGAGTGGTAACCGTAAGCGCTGTGGACAGCTCTGCGGCAATAGCGCCGTTTAGCAACTATGGAGAGGGTATTGTCGATATAGGCGCTCCGGGCACACAGATAGGCGGAGCGGCGCCGGGAGGCTCAACCGCAAGTCTGAGCGGCACTTCTATGGCGTCACCGCATGCCGCGGGAGCGGTGGCGCTGGTGCGGAGCGCAAATCCTTCTATTTCATCGGCGGAAGCCGTAAATCGGATTTTGGGCGCGGCAGATCATAGGGAGGAAACAAAATATTACGGCAGCGGAATATTAAATCTTGCGCCGCTGGCTAACGGCGCGCCCGCGCCGGATAACGACAGACGTCCCACGCCCGTGCCGGACAGTGGCAGCCGTCCCACGCCCGTGCCGGACAGCGGCAGCCGTCCGCTGCCAACCGTGGCACCGGGCAACGGTGTGCGCCCGACAGACGTTCCGCATATCGGAAGAGATCCGAATAACGGAAGATTACCGGACATAGACGGCGCTCCGGGACTAAAGGAGCCGCCGCATTTGCCGAACGGATATTTTATTGTAATACGAACGCTGTCCGCCGATAAGATTACAAGGAATTCGGCTGTTTTATACGGTGCCTTTTCGATGCTTTCGAATGAGGTGGAAGAGGTTAATATAGAAATGGGAACCTCGGCGGATGAAATGCGGCTGATAGCAAAAACAGATACCGACAGCGGTGTGCTGGTCTGCGATCTAAGCAGCATATCGGGATTAAGGCTAAATCCCGGCACCACATATTATTATAGATTTAATACTATACATGACGGAGAAACAATAAGAGGAAATATTAAGAAATTTACGACAAAGAATTAAAAACATCTTCAGAGGACTCGGACGGAGAGCAAAAATTCCGTCCGAGCCTTTCTGTTAAAATAATATTAATTTTTTTATGAAATGAAAAAAAACAGTTGAGATTTTCAAAGGTATATGATATAATTAAAATGTATAAATATAATCAGTCGTTGAAAAGGGTGATTTTTTGTTCGGATATGTTACAGTGGCGCGTAACCAGCTGACCGAAGAGGAATACGAGGTTTTTTCTTCATACTACTGCGGTCTTTGCCGTTCCATAGGCAAGAGGGCGTCACAGGCAGCGCGAATAGGACTCAGTTATGACATAACCTTTCTCGCATTGGTGCTTTCTTCGGTATGCAGCGACGATGTAAGGTTGAATGAGGGAAGATGTATTGCGCATCCGAAAAGAAAAAGAAGCTTTGTGGCCGATGATATGTCATGCGAGTATGCCGCCGAAATGGGCGTGGTTTTGGAATATCTCAAACTTGTTGACGACTGGCGTGACGAGCGCAGTATTAAGGCGTTGTTTGGGCGTGTTCTGCTATATTGCGGATATGCCGCGGTAAGACGGCGCAGGACGGAGACGGTTGGTTTTATAAAGGGGCAGCTTGATATATTGAGCGCGCTTGAAAAAGCGAATTGTAGAAATATTGACGAGACTGCGGACGCTTTTGCGAAAATTTTGGAAAAGCTGTTTGTGCCCGATTATATAGAAGATGAGAAGTGGAAGCGAATATTGTCATGGTTCGGATACAATCTCGGCAGATGGATTTATATTATGGACGCTTTCAATGATTTGGAGGCCGACATGAAATCGGGCGTATATAACCCGCTTATCTGCGCGGGCTATACCGCCGCCGCGGATTGCGCGGAGGCAATAGAGCCGAGCCTTACAATGACGCTCGGCAATATAGCGTCGGCATTTGAGTTAATGGAGTTCAAAAATAATAAAACAATTATAGGAAAAATGGTGTATATAAGCCTGAAAGAGAAACAGAAAAGCGTTCTTTCGGGCGAATGGACCAAAAGAGGAAGGGTTAACGCATGAATCCATACGAGGTTCTCGGCGTCAGCGAAGGCGCTGACGAGGAGACAATAAAAAGGGCGTATAAGGAGCTTGTAAAAAAGTATCACCCCGATAAGTACGTGAACAATCCCTTGGCGGATCTTGCCGCCGAGAAGATGAAGGAAGTAAATAAGGCGTACGATATGCTTACAAAGAATAAGGGAAGCTACAATTCGGAAGGCTCCGCTTCGGAAAGCTACGGAGGATATGGCGGATTTGGTAACGCGGGCGGCTATCAGAATATGAAGCCTACTTTCGGAATGATAAGACAGCTTATTTCAATGCGCCGTCCGGCACAAGCGCTGATGCTTCTCGAACAGCTGCCAAAGACCGCCGAATGGTATTTTTTATCCGGGGTGGCCAATGTACAGCGCGGCTGGGGCACACAGGGCATACAGCATCTTGAAAAGGCGGTTGAAATGGAGCCGGGCAATACCGAGTACAGAGATACTCTTAATAAAGTGAAGGAAAATGCAAACTCATATAACGCCGGAGGGGGCATGTACACCACCGGGGGCGGCTGTTCGCCTCTGCCATGCTATTGCATGCCGTGTATATGTCCGGGATGCTGGTGTTAATATATTTTGATTTGGGGAAGGAGTCAGCAGTCATAGTTATGGCAAAGGAACAGCATATAACCTCCATAGGCGGTCAGGCGGTTATGGAGGGCGTTATGATGCGCGGACCGTACAAAACGGCGGTTGCCGTGCGCAAGCCTGACGGAGAGATTGCGGAAAAGGTTGATGACGGAGGCACAAAAACCAGAAAGGGATTTTTTAAGCTTCCTGTAATAAGAGGGTGCGTCAGCTTTATCGACAGTCTTGTGATAGGCATGAAGGCTTTGATGTACAGCGCCGAGTTTGTTGATTTGGAGGATGACGAGGGCGAGGAGCAGAGTAAGTTTGACAAGTGGCTTGAGGATAAGCTGGGCGACAAGATAAAGGATGTTGTAATATACTTTGCGGTCTTTATCTCGGTTATATTCAGCGTCGGGCTTTTCATACTTCTCCCGTCGGTGCTCGAAAGCGCGATAGAGTCTGTAAAGGTATTAAAGCCGGTGACGTCAACGCAGATATTTACAAGCGGTTTCGAGGGAATACTTAGAATGTTGATATTTTTGGGATATATGGCGCTTATATCACGGATGAAGGATATAAAGAGGGTGTTTGAATATCACGGAGCGGAGCATAAGACAATCGCCTGCTATGAGGCGGGAGAGGAGCTTACGCCGGAGAATGTAAAAAAATATACTCGTTTTCATCCGAGATGCGGAACGAGCTTCCTGCTTTTCGTAATGATTATAAGCATAATAGTATTCGCGTTTCTGCCGAGGTTTGACGGGTTTATAAAGCCTGCCGCCATAGCATTGAGACTTGTTACCAGACTTGCCTGTCTGCCGGTGGTCGCGGGACTTTCATTTGAAGTTATAAAGCTTGCGGGAAGAAGTAAAAATAAGTGTGTGGGTCTGCTTTCCAAACCGGGACTATGGCTGCAGAAGCTTACAACACGCGAGCCGGACAAATCGCAGATTGAGGTTGCGATTGCGGCTATGAAGCCATGTATACCGGAGAATAAAGAGGAGGACAAATGGTAGTTGGTAGACTGCGCAGCGAGGTGCGCAAACAGTTGGGCGAGAATGAGCATGAGGCGGATTGGATAATATCCCATGTCACGGGAATGGCTCAGTCGGATTTTGTTCTGCATCCGCGCGAAGTAACGGATGAGGAGCTTAGAGCTATTGAGGATATAATAGTCAGACGAAATTCGGGTGAGCCGCTTCAGTATATTCTCGGTCATACAGAGTTTATGGGAATGACGTTTAAGGTAAACGAGCTTACGCTCATACCGCGGCAGGACACGGAAACTCTTGTTGAAAACGTGGTTTCCAAAATAGGTAAGAAGAAGGTAAGAGTATTAGATATAGGCACGGGCAGCGGCTGCGTGGGTATAAGTATAGCCAGGTTCTGTAAGAACGCCGAAGTGACATTGCTTGATTACAGCGACGCTATTTTAGCCGTGGCAAAAGAAAATGCCGAGCTTAACGGAGTGCAGGTTAAAACCATGCGCTGCGATATTCTCGAGGAAATTCCGGAGGGGCAATATGACGTTATAGTGTCCAATCCGCCGTATATTGAAACCGATACGATTTTCAGCCTGGACAATATAGTTAAGAGCTACGAGCCGGTTGAGGCCCTTGACGGCGGCTTTGACGGGTTGATGTTTTACAGGCGTATTTCGGAGGAGGTCGCGGGCGAAATTCTTTGCGAAAACGGAATTATTGCGTATGAAATCGGTTATAATCAGGGTGAGGATGTCTCCGAAATATTGCGGGAGGCTGATTTTTCAAACATCAAGGTAATTCGGGACGCGAGCGATAATGACAGAGTGGTAATGGCTCGGTTTAAGCCTGCGTTATTCGGATTTTGATATAAAATATACTTAAGCTTAGGGGTGATTGTTATATACAAGGTTGGTATACTTACAAGCGGGGGAGACTGCCAGGGACTCAACGCCGCGATACGCGGAGTGGCAAAATCGCTTTATGAGGAGTTTGACGATCAATTAGAGATATACGGTGTTCAAAACGGCTATCAGGGTCTGATACACGGTAACATAAAGAAGATGAAGAAGTCCGATTTTTCGGGGATACTCACTCTCGGCGGCACCATTCTCGGCACGTCGCGGCAACCGTTTAAAATGATGCGCGTTATAGATGATGTAACGGGAATAGACAAGGTTAAAAACATGAAAGAGAACTACAAGAGGTTCGGGCTTGACTGTCTTGTAATTCTCGGCGGCAACGGTACGCATAAATCGGCCAATATGCTAAGCGAGGAAGGGCTTAATGTGGTTTCCCTGCCAAAGACCATAGACAATGATGTATGGGGAACGGATATGACGTTTGGTTTCCAGAGCGCGTGTGATATTGCGACCAATGTTATAGACTGTATCCATACTACCGCGACGTCGCACGGAAGAATATTTATAGTGGAGGTTATGGGACATAAGGTGGGATGGCTTACCCTGCATGCCGGAATTGCGGGCGGGGCGGACATAATACTTTTGCCCGAAATCCCATATGACATAGAGAAAGTGGCGGCGTTAATAAATAAGCGTGAGGCTACCGGTAAAAACTTTTCAATTCTCGCCGTTGCGGAGGGCGCGATTTCAAAGCAAGAGGCGGCGATGAAAAAGAAGGAGCTTAAGGCGCTGCGCGCGGAGCGGACATATCCGTCGGTTGCGTATAAGGTGGCTGATGAGCTGTCAGCGTATATTTCAAACGAAATACGCGTAACCGTGCCGGGACATTTCCAGCGCGGCGGAAGTCCGTGCGCGTATGACCGCGTTCTGTGCACAAGGTTCGGAGCGGCCGCGGCAAGGCTTATTAAGAACAGACAGTACGGGCATATGGTCGCGTTAAGAAACGGAGAAATAGTGCCGGTTCCATTAAGCGAGGTTGCGGGAAAGCTGAAAAAAATACCCGCCGACTGCCCTCTTATAGGCGAGGCAAAGGAAGTCGGCATATCGTTCGGCGATTGATATTTAAAATAGGAGCGGCATATCGGTCTTGCGCCGTAAAGAAAGTATAATTTACAATATTACAGATGTAACCGGATAAGGAACTGTGACAAAATGATTTTAAAAATCAGGTTGTTCACAGTTCTTTTAGCAATAAAATAACAAATGTAAAGCCCATGGATAATTTACACAAATTATCAACGTATCCCGACTGATTTTTTTTGTACGTGACATAAAACGCATTCTGAGCGGCGCGAACGGGTCTTGATGAAATGTGCCGAATATTGTATAATTTAGGTATAAATATTTTATACACAGAGGAGGCAAACAATGAAAAAAAGAATTTTCAGTATTTTTGTAATACTATGTATGCTTTGCGCGCTTGTACCGGCACTGCCCGCGCAGGCGGCGGGGTCCGAGGACGTCAAGGTAGGCGATTATGTGTAGCTGGGCATGTATTACGGCAAGCCAATACTCTGGCGGTGCGTGGACATTGACGAAAACGGCCCGCTCATGCTTTCGGATAAGATACTGTCCGTCAAGGCTATGGACGCCGGAGGAGAAGGTGAAAAAGGTTCGCATAAAGAATATTGGAGAGATGTGTTCGGTTCAAACTTTTGATCCGACAGCAATATATGCTCGTGGCTTAATTCTACGGCGGATGCGGGCAAGGTTGAGTGGTCGTGCGGAAATCCGCCTGACAAAAACCATGTGGCAGACAGAGACAGTGAGACAGACGGATATAACGCCTATGACCAAGAGGCGGGCTTCTTAGATGATTTCACTTCGGAAGAACTTGACGCCATCAAGCAAGTAACGCAGAAATTCTTACTGCCGGAGCTCGACGCCGATTTGGGTACAGTAGAAAATCCGGAGAAATTTATATATGCCGAGGATATAAAAGAAGTTGCGGCAAATTACGACGCTGCAAACACCATGGATATCAATGACAAGATGTTCCTCCTCAACGTAAAACAGCTTTCTGCTGTTTACAAGAACAGGGAAACGTTAGGCGACGAGTATTATATCGGCGAACCAACGGCTGAGTGCGTGGAAAACAGCGAATACAAGCCGGATGATCTGGCGGTCGGACAGAAATGGTCTTACTGGCTCAGAACTCCCAATCAGACCGAGAAAGCCAAAACTCGGTACGTTGACACGGACGGCAGAATCAGATCCACCTTTCCCAGAAGCAATATGGGTATTCGCCCTGCGTTCTATCTGAAACAGTCGGCTGTAAACTTTAAAACGGGCGACGGCACGGCGGACGCTTCCTATTTGATAGGCGAGCCCGTCAAGATCGGCGATTATGTGCAGATGGGCATGTATTACGGCAAGCCGATAATATGGCGCTGTGTTGACATCGACGAAAACGGGCCCCTTATGCTGTCGGATAAAATACTGTCCGTCAAGGTGGTGGACGCCAATGGAGAAGATACAAAAGGTTCGCACAAAGATTGGAGAAGTAGGTTCGGTTCAAACTTTTGGCCCGACAGCAATATATGCTCGTGGCTCAATTCTACAGCGGACGCGGGCAAGGTTGAGTGGCTGTGCGGAAATCCACCCGATAAAGACCATGTGACAGACGGATATAACGCCTACGACCAGGAGGCGGGCTTCTTAAATGGTTTCGTTTCGGAAGAGCTTGACGCCATAAAGAAAGTGACGCAAAAATTCTTACTGCCGGAGCTGGATGCCGATTTGGGAACAACGGAGAATCCGGAGGAATTTAAATATGTTGATAATATAACGGGAGTTGCGGCAAATTACGACGCCGCAAACACCATGGATATAAATGACAAGATGTTCCTTCTAAACGTAAAACAGCTTTCTGCCGTTTACGAGAACAGGGAAACATTGGGGAACGAGTATTATATCGGCGAGCTGACAGCTGAGTGCGTGGAAAACAGCGAATACAAGCCGGATAATCTGGCGGTGGGGCAGAAATGGTCTTACTGGCTCAGAACTCCCCATCCGGGACAGCAGTCCCAAACTCGGTACGTTGACACGGACGGCAGAATCAAATCCATCTATTCGATGAGAAATATGGGTATTCGCCCCGCGTTCTATCTGAAACAGTCGGCTGTAAACTTTAAAACGGGCGACGGCACGCGGAACGCTCCGTATTCGATGCAGCCCGTCGGGGTTGGCGATTATGTGCAGATGGGCACGTATTACGGCAAGCCGATCATATGGCGCTGCGTTGACATTGACGAGAACGGTCCGCTCATGCTGTCGGATAAGATACTTGCAATCAAGGCTTATGACGCTGCCGGCCCGGGCACCGAAACCAACTCGCACGGCGTAAACAGAAACAGACTGAAAATGGGCTCAAGCTATTGGAAAGAGAGCAATATGCGCTCGTGGCTTAACTCCGAAGCTGACGCGGGCGAGGTTGAGTGGCTGTGCGGAAATCCGTCCGATGCGGATCACCTAAAGGCCCCGTATAACGCGTATGACCGGGAAGCGGGATTTTTGCATAACTTCACGCAGGAAGAGCGCGACGCGGTAAAGGAGGTAACGCAGAAGGAGATACTGTGCCTGAGCGACCAATCACATCATACATCCGGTACGGAGCTTTACACCAATGCTTTTAATTCGGATATAAAAGACGCAATGTCAAATTACGATAAGGCGTATGCCGAGGACGTGGAAAATTTTCCTTCCCGACGTAAAGCAGGCGTACAACGTTTACAAAAACGGAGACATTTTGGGCGCTGATTATTACATAGGCGAGCCGACGGCTGAATGTGTGGAGAACGATGAGGATAAGGGAAGCGGTCTGACATTCGGCAAAAAATGGAATTATTCTCTGAGAACTCCAGTTACGGACCAGGCTACAAAGTATAAAGTAGTTGCAAATAGCGGCAAGCTTTCCGACACCGCCGGGTATGTTTCAACTTACTCGGGCATACGTCCCATGTTCTATCTGGAGCATGGCGTGAACTTCAAATCCGGCGATGGTACGCAAAACTATCCGTATTCGGTAAGCGGCGGCGCTAAGCGCGTACAGTTCGGCGGCGATAACAATATTGAACTTAGCGCGGCCTACGGCGAGGGCTTGACTGCCGATTTATCGGAATATGTAAAATACGAAAACGACACCGAAACGGCAGGCAGATTTACATATGCAATCGAAGGCGACAACCCAATCGGCGCATCTGTAAGCGGTGAAACGCTGACAATTCCGAAGGAAATAGGTGCGGGCGACTATACTCTTACGGTAAAGGCGACCGAAAAAGAGACGGAATACATGACGGTCGCAAGCGTTGATGAATACGGCTATGAACCCGTTACGCTGACAATCAACGTGAAAATCGAAAAAGTCGAGCCGACGGCGACGGTATGGGCGAATGAGCTTTTGTTCAAGAACGTAGATCAGTATCTTGTGTCGGGCAAAGCCGAGGGCGGCACACTTGCATACTGTCTTAATAATAAGGACGGCGAATATTCGAAAGAGATTCCCACCGGTAATGCCGCGGGCGATTACACGGTTTGGTACAAGGTTTTGGGCGATGCCAACCACACCGACTCAGAGCCACAGTCGATAGTGGTTTCGATTAAAGATATTACGGGCATACGCATTGAAAGCGAACCTACAAACAAGACAGTGATTGAGGGTATGTCGCTCGACGCGACGGGATTAAAGGTTATTGCGGAGTGCGAAAACGGTGAAACGTATGAGGCATTCGGCTATACTCTGTCGGGCTATGACACGTCACAAATCGGCGATCAGACCGTTACCGTTACATACGGAAGTCAAACGGCGACGTTTAATATAACGGTAGTGGCGAAAACTCTTACGGGCATCGAGCTTACGCATAAGCCCGACAAGCTCACTTATTATCAGGGCGACACGGTTGATGTGACAGGTATGGTTGTCACGGCTGTTTATGACAACAACACGTCTGAGGTTATCGATAACGATAAATGTGCCGTAAGCGAACTGACCGACAGCATAGGAGAGCAGACAGTTACGGTTACATATAACGATAAAATCGTTGAATTTACCGTCACCGTTCTCGAAAAGCCCGCTCCGACAGAGACGGTTGAAACGCCGCTTATCACAACGGCGGATTTCTACGGCGGCAAGCGTGTGATTATCTCATGCGCGACAGACGGCGCTGAAATTTACTACACGACGGACGGCACAGAGCCGACGGAATCGTCGAACAAGTATACGGCTTCGATTGAGCTGACCGAAACAACGGAAATAAAGGCTATAGCCGTTAAGGCTGATATGAACAGCAGCGCGGTTTCAAGCATGACTGTTGAGATTGAAAAGGTCGAGACTCCGATTGCAAGCGTGCCGTCCGGCGAGGTTACCGCGGGAACTACGGTTAAGCTGCTTTGCACAACGCCGGGCGCGGATATTTACTACGCCCTCGGAGGCGAATTGAACGAGAACAACTATACGCGCTACACGGACGCAATAGTAATAACAGAAGATACAACAATCAGAGTAATTGCGGCAAAGCTTGGCTGCGCGATGAGCGACGGAGTTACGTTTACTTATACGGTAACGGACAAACCGGACGAAGGCAACCGCGCGCTGCTGGGCGTTGACGGAACGATCACAAAAGCCGGAAACACCTTCAGCCTTCCGGTATACATGTATTATAAAAACGGCACAGTCACAGACTTCAGATATTCGATTACATTCGATAGCGACAAATTTGAGTATTTGGGATTTGACCCGGGCGATGGAGTGCCCGCTTCGGCGCTGTCCGTTACGGCCTCTGACGGCACGATAACCGTTCGCGCCACAGGAGATGGAATACAGAGCGGCAATGCGTGCGAGCTTAAGTTTAAGGCGAAGTCCGATGCGGAGCCGGGCGATTATTACATGGAGTCGATCGGCGGTGAGATCACAGCCTCCGACGGCAGCCTGATAGACATATATTATTGGGACGGATTAGTTTCGATAGTGACAGAGGACACGTACATCATTGCGGACGGTTATCTTACCGACTCCGAGCTAAACATGATAGAGGATGTCGCTGATGTGAAGGGTGATATGATGGCGTGGATACTGGCTGAAACGGTTGATATGCACAGTGAGGACGAATCGCAAAGCTTTGACATACTTCTCGCGTTCTACGACACGGACGGCGCGCTTGTCACGGTAAGCCAAACCGAAGCGGAGCTGTATGGCAATTTTGATTTGTTCATGGCTGACGTAACCATTCCCGAAAATGCCGAGATTGGCAGCGTAAAGCTGATGGTATGGGATAAGATGGGCACAATGAAGCCGCTTATGGAAACCGCGCCGATGCTGTAGACAGTTCGATCGCGTAAATTGTATTACGCGTTTTCAAGGGTAACGGTAATAACGCGAACGTACTTGATTTTTGCCGATTTATTCATAGCAAAAGCCCGCTCCTGAACGAGCGGGCTTTTTGTAATAAAACGGGCTTGTTGCAAATCTGGAGTGAAAGCCCAAAAGGGGTATAGTTACCGACGAACCCGAGAGCGACTTGCAAGTTTCACATCGCGAGGTGTTCACGCGAGTTCCCTCCCCTTATTATCTATAGCTTATTATAGATATTGTGGTAATTCATTCAACATTAAAAGGAAAGTTTCGGGATATTTAAATTGGATTTTGCGGAACATGAAAAAACTTTAAAAAAGTGCTTGACAAACGAAAATGTTTGTGGTATCATTTAATAGTTGTCTCTGAGACAGCACGGTATTTCCGCAAGCGCAAGCGCTCGCGGGTTACGATTTTGTTACTGCGTAATGAAACGCTTTACTTCCGCAAGCGGTGAACCGCTCGCGGGTTCCGATTTTGTTACTTACGTAATGAAACAATTTATTTCCGCAAGCGCAAGCGCTCGCGGTTGACGAGAGCTAAAGCTCCGCAATTACTTCCGCAGCGACAAGCGCCGCGGATTCCGATTTCGTTACTACGTAACAAAACGGATTGTACATTGAAAAATGAACAGTGTGAGTTCTTGAAAGTGTGAAAACACTAACAATAACTTTGAGAAATTCTTTTATACAAAGAAATTCGGATTATTCAAGCAGACGACAAGTCAGCGAGGATGAGTTAAATCAGACTTAACGCTTTTTTTGGTGTTGGTTATAAAATAATACCGATACATTAAAAAAGCTTTAAGGGAACTATGAGAAGCATTTTTAGCGAAGGCGGATTTAGACAAGCGAATGAGTTAAAAATGCGCACGAATAGTGACCATACGAACGAGAGTTTGATCCTGGCTCAGGACGAACGCTGGCGGCGTGCCTAACACATGCAAGTCGAACGAGAATTTGATG
>CANRAG010000072.1 GCA_947628515.1 uncultured Clostridia bacterium
CTCGGCCCTTCCCCCTGATCCGCAACAAGTCCTTAAATATCGGCGCGCTGCTCATGAAAAAGGACGGCAGGGGCGCGAAGATATACTGCTATAACGAGGATTGCAGCTATGAGAGAAAGCCCGCGCGCAAGGAGAAAAATTAAAGAGCGATGAACAGTGACGTGAGGGTTAAGGTAATAGGCGCGGGGCTTGCCGGATGCGAGGCCGCGCTGCAGCTTGCAAAATATAATATTGAAACAGAGCTGTATGAGATGAAGCCGGTAAAGTTTTCGCCCGCGCATCACAGCGCGGGGTTCGCCGAGCTTGTCTGTTCAAATTCGCTGAAAGCGGAACGGATAGAAAACGCCTGCGGGCTTCTCAAAGAGGAAATGCGGCATTTCGGCTCGGTGATTATGCAGGCGGCGGATGTGAGCCGCGTTCCTGCCGGAGGCGCGCTCGCGGTGGACCGCGACATGTTTTCGGATTTTATTACCGATAAGGTAAGGAGTAACCCGTTTATAACCGTTATCAACGAGGAGGTAACGCAGATAAACCCGGATGAATATACGATAGTAGCAACAGGCCCGCTCACATCCGACGGGCTTTCGGCGGCCATATCGCATCTTACGGGCGGCGGCGAGCTGGCGTTTTATGACGCCGCGGCGCCGATTGTAACGGCGGAGAGTATAGATAGGAGCAAGGTGTTCCGTGCCGCGCGTTACGGCAGGGGAACGGCGGATTATATAAACTGTCCGATGACAAAAGAGGAGTATACCGCGTTTTATAACGAGCTTATAAACGCGGAATGTGCCGAGCTTAAAGAGTTCGAGAACGACAAGGTTTTTGAAGGCTGTATGCCGATTGAGGTTATGGCAAAGCGTGGACGGGAAACTCTCACATTCGGGCCGCTAAAACCTGTGGGGCTGATAAACCCGAAAACCGGCAGGGACGACGCTTACGCCGTTGTGCAGCTAAGGCGCGACAATGCGAAGGGGACGCTGTATAATCTTGTGGGATTTCAGACCAACTTAAAATGGGGAGAGCAGAAGCGTGTGTTTAGCATGATTCCCGGCCTTGAAAACGCGGAGTTTGTAAAATACGGCGTGATGCACCGCAACACGTTCATTAATTCCCCCGCGCTTTTGGATAAATACTACCGTATGCGCAAATATCCCAAGGTGTATTTCGCGGGGCAGATAACAGGCGTGGAGGGCTATGTGGAATCGGCGTCAAGCGGGATTATGGCGGGCTTTAACCTCGCCTGTGAGCTTACGGGCAGAAAGCTTAACGAGCCGAGCCCAAAAACCGTTACAGGCGCGCTGGCGCTGTATATATCAAACGCGGCAAACGACAGGTTCCAGCCGA
The DNA here is from genome assembly GCA_947628515.1 of uncultured Clostridia bacterium. Taxonomy (GTDB): domain Bacteria; phylum Bacillota; class Clostridia; order UBA1381; family UBA1381; genus Ornithomonoglobus. The sequence goes on from CANRAG010000072.1 coordinate 1,345, forward strand.
TGAACGCCAATTTCGGAATAATAGACGGATTGGACGTAAGAATAAGAAATAAACAGGAGCGCTATCGCGCTATAGCCAACCGCGCTCTTGATATTATTAAAAATACAAATGTATAAGGAAGGAAGATGAATTATGGCGGACGAAAAGGATAAGAAGCTCACGGAGCAGAGCGCAAACGAAAAGGAAAACTCAAAAAACAGAGCGGATAAGGAAAACAGACCGAAGCCCGGAGACCCGGTTGAATCAAGGATGAAATACTACATAATCGCGGGAGCGGTTTTGCTGGTTATTGTTGTCGCGCTTGTGGTACTGTTCACGCCGAGCGGTGAGGATAAAAAGCCCGCGCCTGAAAAATCGGACGTTACACAGATAGAGATGACGCCGCTGTTCCAGTATTATGTTTCAAAGGACGACGAGAACTATGACAGCTATATGGCTACGGTGGAGGAACTGAAATCGGAGTACAAGGACAGGGTTGACTTTGATATAGTTGACGTTGACGAGAATGCCGACTCCGCAAGCGCGCTGCTTGCCGGAAGCTACGACAAAACTCCCATTCTCATTATGTACGATAAGAACGGCTCGTCGGTTGCAATAGAGTATACGGACGAAAAGGAGAAGCTTGCGGCGGATATAGAGCAGGCTATCGCGGAAAAATAGAAGTATAAAAAAATATCTTTTGTAAAAGCTAACCTTAAAAAAGGAGTTTTTAAGGTTATGAGCATAAGGACGGATTTGGCGGTCGAGGCGCACGAGCTGACGCGCGGCGAGGCGAACGAGATTGAGGGCGTGAGGGTTAAGAAGACGGAGCACGGCACTATTTCGCGCACTGTGGTTGAAGTCATAAACGACAGCGGCGCAAGGGCGCTGGGCAAGGAAAAGGGAAGATATATAACCATCGAGGCGCCGGATTTGAAATACAGTCTTGACGATTACGAGTCGGTGTGCAAAATGCTCGCCGACGAGCTTAGAGACATGTGCCGTGGCGAAAGAACGCTCGTTGCCGGGCTCGGTAACCGCGACATAACGCCCGACGCGCTCGGCAGCGAGGCGGTGTCACAGCTCATCATAACAAGCCATATAAAAAAGCATATGCCCGGAACGCTTGACGACGATTACAGTATCGTATCAGCCATCGCGCCGGGGGTCATGGGCACGACGGGAATTGAAACCGTTGAGATAATAAAGGGCGTCGCGGAAAAGGTGAAGCCCGACACCATCATCGCCATAGACGCGCTTGCGGGCGCGGATATAAACCGCGTCTGCTCCACTATCCAGATTTCCGATACCGGTATCGCTCCGGGTTCGGGAGTGGGGAATAACCGCGAGGGCATTAACGAAAAGACGCTCGGCATAAAGGTTATAGCCGTGGGCGTGCCAACAGTGATTGCGGCGGAGCTTTTGTCGGGCGGAGAGCTGCCGGAAAAGTTTACTCCGCTCATGGTTACAACAAAGGATATTGACCTTGTGATAAAACGAATGTCAAAGACCGTTGCCAACGGTATAAATATGGCGCTGCACAAAAATTTGAGCTTCCGTGATATTGAAAGCGTGGTTGACTGATTTTGTGCCCGTATGAAAGGAGAATATAATGGAAACGGTAAAAATAAACGATAATTTAAGCCTGCATTATATCAAGATGACAAAGCTGAAAACAACATCATTGGCCGTGTATATACACCGTCCGCTTTGCCGCGGCGAGGCCTCGTACAACGCGCTGCTGCCGCTGGTTTTAAAGAGCGGCACGACGCTTTGCCGCGACCGTGAGGCTATGGCAAAGTATCTTGATAATCTCTACGGCGCTACCATGGGCGGAGCGCCCATAAAGTGCGGAGAGGATCATATTATATATTTTGACGCCGAAACCATTTCAGACCGCTACGCGCCGGAGGGCGAGCCGCTTGTAGAGGATTTGTTGAAGCTGCTCATGTCGGTACTGTTTTCACCCAGGACGGAAAACGGGATATTTGATGAAAAGGTGGTTGAGCAGGAGAAGGTAAACGCGCGGGATAAGATAGACGCGTTTGTAAACGATAAGCGGCAGTACGCGTCTGTACGCTGCGGACAGGAAACGGCGCGCGGCACCGCTTTTGCGATAAACCGTCTCGGCGATAAGGAGGGCATAGACGCGATAACCGCCAAGAGCCTTTATGATTATTATAAATCGATTATAACATCCTCGGTTATCGATATATATGTCTGCGGTGACACGGATATAACGAGAGCGGTATCCGCCGTAAGGGAGTATACGGATAATCTGAACTTTACGAAAGCGGAGCTGCCGCGCACGGAAATCATCTCGCGCGCGGCGGGAGAGCTGCGCAGCGTTACGGAGGAAATGGACGTCACGCAGGGCAAGCTCGCGATAGGAATACTCACAAACACAAAACCGACGGACGAGGACTACTACGCGCTTATGGTGTTTAACAGTGTGTTCGGCGCGGGCGCGCATTCGAAGCTGTTTAACAACGTGCGCGAAAAGCTTTCGCTTTGCTATTACGCTTCGTCGCAGCTTGAAAAGTTCAAGGGTATTATTACCGTGAACGCGGGCATAGAGTTTGAAAACTTCCAAAAGGCGTATGACGAAATCCTTGCGCAGCTTGGGGAGATACAGAAGGGCAATATAACGAAGCATGAGTTTAACGCGAGCGTGAGCGCGATTATAAACAGCTTTAATTCGTATTTCGACGACCAGCGCGCGCTCGCCACCAATAATCTTATGAACCGGGTAGCGGGAATAGACAAGTCGCTCGAAGAAACAATCGAGCGCGTCAGGAAGGTTACGGTGGAAGATGTGGTAAGGGTTTCAAAGAAAATGCAGCCCGATACCGTGTATTTCTTGAAAGGACGTGGCGAATAAGATGGAGCTTAAAAAACGAAAGAGTAATATAACAGGCGAAACCATATATGAGGGAGTCCACCCGTCGGGGCTTGATATACACATAGTTCCCAAGCCCGAATACAGCAGTGCGTACGCCATTTTCGGCACACGCTACGGTTCGGTGGATTCGGATTTTATTGTGCCGGGCGAGACGGAGCCGACGCATGTGCCCGACGGAATAGCGCATTATCTTGAGCATAAGATGTTCGACCAGCCCGACGGGAGCAATGTGTTTGATAAATTCTCCAAATACGGCGGTAACGCGAACGCGTTCACCTCTTTTAACATGACGGCGTACCTGTTCTCGTCAACCTCATATTTCGAAAAAAATCTCGAAACCCTGCTTGACTATGTTCAGAGTCCGTATTATACGGAAGAAACCGTGCAAAAGGAGCAGGGCATTATCGGGCAGGAAATAAGGATGTACGACGACAGCCCGGGCTGGAAGCTGTTCTTTAACTTTATAAATTGTCTGTATAACGCGCATCCGGTAAAGAAGGAGATTGCGGGCACGATCGACAGCATAAGCCGTATCACGGCGGATTATCTGTATAAATGCTACAACACCTTCTACAACCTTTCAAATATGTCGCTTGTTATCGTGGGAAACGTTGATATTGACAAAGCCGTTAAGGTAATAGAGGCGGGCATAAAGAATAATGAGCCGTTTACGGAACCGATAAAGAAGCTCTATCCCAAGGAGCCGGAGAATATCGCAAAACGGTACGCGGAGCAAAAAATGGCGGTATCGACGCCTATGTTCATGCTCGGCTGGAAGGATAATGACGTGAACAAGCGCGGCGCAAAGCTGCTTAAAAAGCATTTGGAGCTTACAATCCTGATGCGCATGCTGTTCGGCAAGGGTTCGGGGCTTTATAAGAGACTTTATGACGAGAACCTTATAAACAGCACATTCTCGCTCGATTACAGCATGCAGCCCGACTACGGCTTCACATCCATAGACGGCGAGTCAAGAGATCCCCAAAAGGTGTTTAACGCGGTTCTCGACGAGGTTGACCGCGTGCGCGTCGAGGGACTTGACGAGGCGGATTTCGAACGCGCGAAAAAGGTTATGTGGGGTAACTATATCCGCTCGCATAACGATATAGAAGGATACGCCGGCACATTTATTCAACTGTTGTTTATGGATATAGACTATTTCGATTATTACGATGTGTATAAAACTCTCACCTTTGAGGACGTCAAGGCGAGATTTAACGAGCACTTCCGCCGCGATAGGGCGGCATTGTCGGTAATCAATCCGGTATGACCGGACGGGGCGCACCGTAGTGCGCCTTTTTTTTGTAAAGGTATTGTATTCGGGCGAAAAATGTGATAAAATAAAAATGCTTAAGGCGAAAAATAATTATATGAGGTGATTTATATATGGGTTTATTCGGAGGCGGCATGAAGGAAGGGCCGGGCATTGACAAGAATGCCAAAAAGAAGAAGGGACCGTTTCTGTATATAGATATAGTGTTCAGAAAGTTTTTCAAGCTCATGCAGACCAACTTTTTATATACGCTTGTAAGTCTGCCGTATCTGGTATTTATTTTTGTATTCCTTGCGCCGATTGTTATAAACGGCCTCGGAATAAACGTCAGCATGGAGGCGCACGGCGAGTTTGACGCTGCCGTTATGACGGGCATACTGGAGGTTGTGCTGCGCACAATGATAACCCTGTTCATATTCAATTTTATGGGCGCGGGGCCGGTTTCGGCGTCGTACGCGTACATAACAAGGTGTTATACGCGCGGCGAGCACGCATGGATTGCAAGCGACGGTTGGGATCAGTTCAAGGACAATTTCAAGCAGGGAGCGCTGCTGCTCATATGCGACGCGGTTGTAATAGGACTCGCGTTTAACGCAGTGGGATTTTATAACGCGTTCAGTCGGAATTCGGCGGGTTCAATGGCAGCGATGTTTGAACTGGCGAGAGCTATAACTCTTGTGGTGACAATGGTATATATGGTGATGCACATATATATTTATCAGATTATGGTGACGTATAAGTGCTCATTCTTAGAGCTGCTTAAATATTCGATGGTAATCGCCATAGCCAAGCTGCCTATGACGGTGCTGCTGACGGTTATAACGGGATTTGTGCTCGGAGTGCAGCTCTACTTTATCGAGGATCCGATAATCACCCTTCTTATTTATTCGATTATAGGCATGACCTTTGCCAAGTATCCGCTTGAATTTTACGCGGCGCGCGTTATAGATAAGAATATAAGGGCGGAGCGTAAAAAGCAGAAGCGGCGCGAAGGCAGGATAACATACCTTGACGGAGATAAGTGATTATGGTTTTAGGTGAATATGACGTCGCAGTGGTTGGCGGAGGACACGCCGGCGCGGAGGCGGCGCTTGCGGCGGCAAGGCTGGGTATGCGTACGGTGATGTTTTCGATAAGTCTTGACGCCATAGGCAATCTGCCGTGCAATCCCAGTATAGGCGGCACCGCGAAGGGGCATCTGGTTCGCGAGGTGGACGCGCTCGGCGGAGAGATGGGCAGAGCGGCGGACGCGTCGTTTATCCAGTCCAAGATGCTAAACCGCGGCAAAGGCCCCGCCGTACATTCGCTAAGGGCGCAAATAGACAGAAAGACCTACCACAGGCAGATGAAGCGCAGGCTTGAGGAACAGGAGAATTTACAGATAAAGCAGGCGGAGATTACCGGTATACTCACCGACAACGGGAGGGTGTGTGGCGTTATAACGCATACCGGCGCTAAGTATCTGTCCCGTGCGGTTATAATAGCGAGTGGCACATATCTAAAGGGTAAAATTCTTATCGGCAGCTATTTTCGCGAGAGCGGGCCTGACGGGATGTTCCCGGCAAACGAGCTTTCAGAGAGCCTAAAGGAGCTTGGCATAACGCTAAGACGGTTTAAAACGGGCACTCCGGCAAGAGTGCATGCCGACACGCTCGATTATGACAAAATGGAAGTCGAGGAGGGGGACGAAAATATCGTTCCGTTTTCGTTTGAAACGGAGGAGCCAGGCGAGAACAAGGCGAAGTGCTGGCTCGTTTACACAAACGAAAAGACGCACAAAATAATAAGGGACAACCTTCACCGCAGCGCCATGTACGGCGGTATGGTAGAGGGCGTGGGGCCACGGTACTGCCCTTCGATAGAGGATAAGGTCGTGAGATTTTCCGGCAAGCCGCGGCATCAGCTCTTTGTCGAGCCGATGGGACTTGACACAAAGGAAATGTATGTGCAGGGTTTTTCCACAAGCCTGCCCGAGGACGTGCAGCTTGAAATGTACCGAAGCGTTAAGGGCTTGGAGCACTGCGAAATAATGCGGAGCGCGTACGCGATAGAATATGATTGCTGCGACCCGACGGAATTGTATGCAACGCTTGAGTTTAAAAAGGTTCCCGGCCTTTACGGCGCGGGGCAGTTTAACGGAACATCGGGCTACGAGGAGGCGGCGGCGCAGGGGCTTGTCGCGGGCATAAACGCGGCTCTTAAGCTTAAAGGCGAGGAACCTATGATACTCGAACGCGCCGACGGTTATATAGGTACGCTAATAGACGACCTCGTTACAAAGGGCACAAACGAGCCGTACAGAATGATGACTTCGCGCTCGGAATACCGGCTGCTGCTGCGCCAGGATAACGCGGACGAGCGGCTCACGCCGATAGGTCACCGCGTAGGGCTTATAAGCGATAAGCGCTATGAGGCGCTGCAAGAGAAGCTCGCTATGGTAAAGGCGGAGATCAAGCGCGTAAACAATATAAGCGTTTCGCCGGATTTGGCAAACCCCGTGCTTGAAGCGGCGGGCTCAACGCCAATAAAATGCGGAATAAGGCTTGCCGAGCTTATAAAGCGGCCGGAGCTTGACTATGCTTCCCTTAAGGAGCTTGACGCGAACCGTCCGGAACTGCCGTACGCGGTGATTGAGGAAGCGGAGATTAAGATTAAATATGACGGATATATAAAACGCCAGCTTTCGCAGGCGGAGCAGGCGCGAAGAATGGAAACAAGACTTATTCCCGACGACGCCGATTATGATGAGATATACGGACTCAGGCTTGAGGCAAGGCAGAAGCTGAACAGGATACGTCCGAAGTCGATAGGACAGGCGTCAAGAATATCCGGCGTTTCGCCGGCGGATATTTCGGTGCTTATAATATGGCTGGAAAGCCGCAAAAAATAAATTCGCAGCAAAAAATGACGGTCGAAAACCGTCTTTTTTTGTTGCGATAGCGATTTTTTCGGTTTTTCGAGGTTTTACGCCGCTTTTTCGATGGTAAATTCGACAGCGGACAGATATTTTATTATTGAAAGAACCTGCGGCACATGGTAATCTTATAGTGTAATTGATTGAAAAACAATGAAAAATAAGTTATAAAGGGGAATATTCAAATGGATAAAGTAAATGTGCTTATAGTGGATGACGACGAAAAGTACGCTGCCGGACTTGAGGAGTATATGAAAACAACGCAGGATATAATACCGGTCGGCAGGGCGGCAGACGGCGAGGAAGCGGTCGGAATGATAGAGGAAACGGCGCCGGATGTGGTGCTGCTCGACATTATTCTTCCAAAACTCGACGGTATAGGCGTGCTGCGCAGACTTTGCGCGATGGAGGGGCGTAAGCCGGTGGTTATTGTAACATCCGCGTCGTCGCTCACAAGCCTGTATGACGTAGCGGCAAAATACGGCGCGGCGTATTTCATTATGAAGCCGCAGAGCGGCAGCAGCGTATGCGACGTAATTCGTGATATGTGCGGTATAGATAAAGCAAAACGGTTTGAGGCGGAGCGCAGAATTGACGATACAGCGTTTGACCTTGAATCGGTAGTGACCGAATACATACACGAGCTTGGCGTTCCGGCGCACATAAAGGGTTACCACTATCTTCGCACCGCGATTATGATGGTGGTTAAGGATATGGATTTGCTCAACTATATAACAAAGGAGCTTTACCCTGAGATTGCAAAGGCATACCAGACAACATCAAGCCGTGTAGAGCGCGCCATAAGGCATTCCATAGAGGTCGCATGGACGCGCGGCAAGCCGCAGACAATGAACGAGGTATTCGGTTACACCATAAACACCGGCAAAGGCAAGCCGACCAATTCGGAATTTATCGCAATGGTCGCGGACAGGATAAGACTTAAGGTGAAGTAAACAAAAAACGGAAGGTTCCCGCCGCTGTTATATGGCGGGAACATCTTCCGTTTTCATGTCAAGCAGTTTCTTTTTATTCAAATCAAAATCCACCAAGTCGGTGGCGCAGTCTATGAAACGCCCCATTGTCACCTCGTCAAGAAACGGGTAGTCGCGGTCCAGCACATGCCCGTCGGCGCTGCTGTAGTAGTCTGCGATGAATTTTATCTGTTTGGTGAGCTGCCCCGGCTCATAGTAGGGTAGATAATCCTTGCAGCCTTTGTTTTCTTTAAGTATCCTATACGGCTCAAAGTCCGGGTTATCGCGCAGGAATTTGAAGTCCAAATCGTACCAGTCAACCTTTATGACCTTCAAATAGTCGGGATTTTTCTCGTATTCCTCCGCGTATGTTATAGTGGTCGGAAGATACATCATCGTAGACCACATAATATCGGTTATAAGATGTATATAATATCCGAGATAGAAATAGTAGTCGCTGTTTCTTTCTCTGTCTTTAAGGTAGGCATCGAGGAACTTCCAGTATTCGCAGTACAGCTTTATGCCGCCGGGCGCCCAATGCGTTACCTCCGGAGGGGGAACGAAGTCGCCGTAGCTGTCTTTTGCGCCGTAACCGCAGTCAGGCGCTACGGAGCCGAGCACGAACACCTCTTTATATTCATCAGGGATAAGTCCTCTTTTAATGTATTTATCGCATACTCTTAAGTGAACAATCCACGTTGCCATTAAAACACATTCCTTTCAATGTCTTTTTACACTCTCCCACATAATACATTATAGTCTATTAACGGCTATTTTTCAAGTTGAAATATGCCGGTTTTTAATGGAATATACATAAAATCTTTCTGTAAAATTTCACAAAAAATATGTCGATAGTTTGTCTAAACAGCACAAAAACAGCGGGAGTAACCCCGCTGTCGGAAAAATAATGATGTTTTCAGTGAAACATGCCTATGGCGGCGTCAATCATCCCGCCCATGTTTTTAAACACACCCTCCGTCTTTCTTGCGAGACGGTGACGCTGGCGGTCTGAAACCGGATCGGTGAGCATGGTTATCGCGGCACCTATTACAAGTCCGGCGGTAACGCCCTTGAAAAAGCCCGATGCTGAAAAATTCATAATGATATACCCTCCTTGTGTTTTTTCACAGCCGTAAAGCTGAATAGTACAGTTATCTGATTTCTTCAATGATATTTTTTGTCGAATATTCTTTAAATATTCCGGTAAACTTTATAAAGGCAGGTGTAAATTTTTTAAAAATTCGAGAAATTATGTGTAGACTATTGATATATTTCCGGATTTGTGATAATATATTCGAAGAAATGTATCGTAAATATCGAGTGTATTCAAATATGAACAGGAGTTGAAACAGCATGGCAAACATAAAGCCGTTTAGGGGATACAGATATAACGCGGAAAAGGTCAGCGACCTGGCAAATGTCATGGCGCCGCTTAAGTATAATATAGATGACGATCAGAAATCAGCGCTGTATGAAATGGATGAGCATAATATGGTAAAGATTTTCGACGGGAAATCCTACGATACCGATACCGACGAGTCAAATAAGTACACGCGCGCGGCGGAGTATCTGAAGGAATGGATACGCGACGGCGTTTTGGTTCAGGACGATGAGGAAGCGATATATCTCTACGAGGAGATAATGGAGCAGCATGGAAATTTATACTGCAACACGACCTTTGTAGCTCTTTTGGAGCTTGAGGAGCTGGGCACGGACAATATCCGTTCCTGCGAGGAAATACGGGAGCTGTCAAAGAAGGATCGCTATGATTTGCTGGCCGCTACAAACGCGGACTTGAGCATGATTTCGTGCCTTTATGTCGAGCGCAATAAGAAGCTTTTAAATATTATGCTCGAACTCAGGGAAAGGGAGCCGGAAATGGTGTTTAAAACCGTTGACGGTCTTATTCAGAAGGTGTGGAAGGTAACAGATAAGGATATAATTGATGAAATCGTGGAAGGGTTTAAGGACATTCCTCTATACATAACGGACGGGCAGACGAGGTATTCAACCTGCGTTCAGTACCGAAACTATATGAGGGCAAATAATCCTCTGAACACCGGAAACGAGGCGTATAACTATACCATGGTCGCGTTGTTTAATTCCACATCCGACGGCGTGGTTATCATGCCCGAACACAGAAAGATAAAGTTGCCGCGCGGGTTCTCTGAGGAACTGTTTGTCGCGTCGATACAGAACCATTTTAAGATTGAGAAGATAATAGTTGACGAGCAGGACGACAGTATGCCGGAAACTATGAAAAAGCAGATAAGCACAAAGAGGCTCGAAACAAAGTTTGCGCTTTATCACGAGGGCGGGTACTTCTACCGGCTCACGCTTGTTGACCCTGATTATATAAAAAAGGAACTGCTGCCGGAGATGTCAAAGTCGTATTGCGGACTTGACACGGTGGTGCTGCGAAAGCTTATAATAAACGAGATATTCGGCATAGAGGAGGACTACGACCAGCTCGTGTCCACATCCAACTCGTCCGTTGATTGCTACAATTCCGTTAAGGAGGGCAAGGCGGACGTCATGATTGTTGTAAACCCGGTAAAGGTCGAGCAGATTGAAAGCGTTACCGCCGCGGGTGAGAAGATGCCGTTTAGGACGCTCAGCATGTTCCCCAAGCCCATGGTCGGCACGATTATAAATATAAAAGAGGACTAATTTTCTCCAAAATATTTCATAAAAAAGCTTGACAAACGGGGAAGTATCTGTTATACTGTCATAGTGACCGCATAGAAACGGTTTATTTAAAATGCATACGCATTGCCGTAATTAGCGTGTCTCCATATTAATTTAACAGGAGGTGTAACAGATGTACGCAATAATCGAAACAGGCGGTAAGCAGTATAAGGTTGCCCAGGGCGATGTAATATTCGTTGAAAAGCTCGACGCGGCGGAAGGCGCGGAGGTAACTTTTGATAAGGTGCTTATGGCGGGCGAAGGCGCTGACGTTAAGGTTGGTACTCCGTTGGTTGAGGGTGCTGCCGTAACGGGCAAGGTTCTTAAGAACGGCAAGGCTAAGAAGGTCATTGTTTTCAAGATGAAGAGAAAGAAGAACGAGCGCAAGAAGAAGGGACACAGACAGCCTTTCACGAAGGTAGAAATTACAGCGGTAAACGCGTAATCGCGTTTACGGATTTATACACACAACACAGGAGGTGTAAAGCATGGCTCATAAAAAAGGTGTGGGTAGTACGAAAAACGGCCGCGACAGCGAGTCAAAAAGACTCGGAGTAAAGCGTGCCGACGGCCAGTTTGTTCTCGCGGGTAACATACTCGTAAGACAGAGAGGCACTAAGATTCATCCGGGACACAATGTAGGCAGAGGTAAGGATGATACATTGTTCGCTCTTATCGACGGTAAGGTTAAGTTTGAAAGACTTGGCAGAGATAAGAAGCAGTGCAGCGTTTACGCTGACTAATTTTAAAGGCGATAAATCCCAAAACTATCATGTTTTGGGATTTTATTTTTGAAATTGGTTAAAAGGGGGATTAGTTTAATGTTTACGGATAAAGCGAAAATATATATAAAGGCCGGTAACGGCGGTAACGG
>CANRAG010000073.1 GCA_947628515.1 uncultured Clostridia bacterium
GAGCATTTCCGCGCGTATGATGAGCGGTTCAAGCCTCGCTTGTTTCGGCATTTGCGGTTTCCTCCGTTTCTTCCTCGTCCTCCGTCTCGTTGCCGTCGTTCGTGATATAGGCGCTCGGGTTTGTCTCGCCGGCATCGGTTTCGCTTTCCTGCGAAACGCCAACCGCTATGTTGTCGGACCTACGGTTCATTTCGCGGTTGAAGGAGAGACGCAGGATGACGCGGAAACGACTCTTCCCGCAGCGGCGAGCACAAGGTATACAGGCGTTTACTCCGCGTTCGGCAATACCGGCGCATATGAAGAGGCGGCGCATTTTATAAACGAGCCTATCGTTTTAAAAGGCAGTATCGCGGTGACGAAGGTCACGGGCAAGGGCGATATTCTGCCGGGCGCGGGCTTCACGCTCTACGAAGTGGACGCGGAAGGCAATAAGATTGAGCCGGAACATAAAACCGATGAAATATTTACCGAGCTGATGTATATGCAGCCTCTTGCCGAGGGCGCTGAGGGCTACGACCGATACTCTCAAACCTATACCGATCCGACGGTTCCGAGTACGAGTTATCCGGTGCGCAGGAATGAGGACGGCGCGCTTTACTATTTCGTTAAGCTTACGGACGAGGAGAAACAGGCGTTTGAGGACGGGACGTTACAGTCAAAATACGGCAAGGAGCCGGACAGAGTTCGAGCGGTGGCGGAATTTAAGGATCTGGACGTTTCGAAACGGTATAAGCTTGAGGAAACAACCATACCGGACGGGTATGTGCTGACGCACCAGCCGTCAGAGATTTTCGAATTCGAGGTCGGAGCCGAAAATCCGCTTCTGAATATACTTTATGAGGTGAAGAACTTCGATCCGCTTGTGCTGCCGAATACGGGCGGAATAATCGGACTGCTTGTGCTGCTTGGAGCGATGCTGACGGCGTTGGCGATATATCTTGCGCGCAAGCGCGGTAAGAACGGAAAATCACCGCCTCGGAGCGGAGATGGAAAATAAGTGTATAATTTATAACAAAATATACAAAAATCAACAAGAAAGAAAGGATAGAGGAAATTATGGATCAAAAAAGAATAAAATCACTTTTGGGCATTATGCTGTCGTTGGTCATGATGATTATGATAGCGTTGCCGGCCATGCCTACAGCGTTTGCGGACAATGGTATTATGCCGATAGGTTACGGCGGGACCGGCAGCATCACGCTGAATGCGCCGGAAAAGGATGGTAAACATGTTAATTTGGACAATATGACGGTGAAAGCATATCATGTGCTGGAAGCAGAGGATGATGCTGCGTATAAAAGCAAGCTGTTTGTCGTGACAGAGGATTTTAAAGCCTTCTTCCAAACTGCGCAGGACGCGTTTTACACAGACTCCACATGGGTGAGTGAAGGGACTCTCACGTCAAAGAATATGTATCTTACCTTTAAGGATAATCATTTGCAGCTGAGCGAATCAAAGCCGGATAATGGGACGTATATCACAATAGCAAACACCGATCTCAGCCCGATACTCGCCGCCGACAAGACCGCAAATAACAAATATTTCGCGGCGTCATTGATGGAAGCCGTATTGACGAAGAATTCGGTTGATGGAACGGCTAACGCAGAAAACGCGAAGATTTTGGCGGAATGGCTCAGAGAATACGCAAAGTCAAAGCCTATTGAGAAAAGCACGGATTCCGCCGGAGCGCATGAAACAGGGTATTTAGAACAAACATTTAGCGGTGGCGCGACATCGATTGAATTCAATGAGCTTGATTTCGGCTATTGGCTTCTCGTGTCCGAGAACGAGCCGGCAAATGTGGCGAATGTGGACGCGATTTTCAAGATTGCAACGGATGAACCGAATGCTGACGGAAAAATGAAGCTTGAGGAACAGATATTTGACAAGCAGGTGAAAAACAGCGGTCATTCGGAGGAATTCAAAGATGAAACGACCGCCGGCGCCAAGGATGTTTTGAATTACAAGATAACGACTAAAATACCGGATTTGACCGATTATGACGGCAGCCATCTTTCAGCCCCCGAAAGCAAAGAGAATTATGAATATAAATTCACAGATACATTGCAAAATCAGTGGTTGGTTGACAGTAGTAATAAACAGGTTTCCGGCGCCGAGCCGGGCGCCAGCCAATTTACCAAAGAGGTTTTCGCAGTTAAAATCGAATATAACGGAACTACAGTGACATTAAAGGATAAAACCGTTGAAGGTTTTGAGCTGACGACTTGGGTGGCGCCGGCGGATTTGCCGCTCAGCTATTTCCTTAAGGAGAGCAGCACCTATGGCGAGTATAAAGAGGCCGAAGGCAACAGCCAGCAATTTATACTTGACTTTGATATAGAGAAGCTTCGCGAGCTCGAAAAGAAAGCGTTCGGACCCGACGGCTGGAAGGAGGCCAATGTTACGGTAGAGTACAATGCGGAGCTTACGAGCGATGCGGTTTGGAAAAACGATAACGAAGTGAGACTCGATTACAGCAACGATCCGAATACAACAACGCCGCAGCATCTGGAGGATCATACCACGGTTTACACCTACGGTTTCAAACTTACCAAAAAGTTTGAGAAGGGGGACGTGAGCTCCCTTTATGATAAAGTAACATTTAGCCTCTTTAAGACTAACGGTCCGACCGAGGAAGCGGTCGGTGATGCGCTGGAAATGATAGGCGCTGACGGCGTTTATCAAAAGGCCGACAGCGTTGATGCAGAAACGCCCGAACCGGCGCCGGTGAAGGAGTTGAAGCTCAACAGTGACGGTACGCTTGAGGTTTCCGGACTGGACGAAGGGTACTACATACTTAAAGAAACCGCTGCGCCGGACGGGTATGCGAAGATAAATAAGATTGTTATTTATATAAACGCCAATGGAGAAACTCATCTGCTGTCGGCGGGATCGTCAAGCGTGACAGAAGGTGACGCGAAGATCCAACCGGGGTTTGATGAAGACGACACACATAAGCTGCTTACCTTCGAGGTAACGAACTATAAAGGCGCGTCTTTGCCGGAAACGGGCGGAAAGGGTATGCGCGCGCTTTTGATTGGCGGCGTGGCTATGCTCACGCTTGCGGGAGCGCTTGTTATACTTAAAAGGAAACGCCGCACCGAATAAGGGCATATGAACAAACCGGGCGGGGCTCGTGTCCGCCCGCGTAGAAGAGAGGATGTTTTTATTTGAGAAAATGGGGCTATCGAATGCTTGTCGCGCTGATTTTTCTTATCGGCGCGGGAATGATAAGTTATCCCCTTATCAGCAATATGGCGTATGAAACCAATCAGCGGAAGCTGATTGAGAAATACGATAACGCTGTGCGCAGTCGAGAGCCGGACACATTAAGCCGTCACAGGGCTGAGTGTGAAAAATACAATGCCGACCTGCTGGACGGCGGAGCTGTGCTCACGGATCCGTTTGACGAAACGCAGCTCGACCCGGACACTATGCCCTACGCGGGATTGCTCAATATCATGGGCGACGGCGTTATGGGCAGTCTTGAATATCCGGGTATTACCGACAAGCTAACCATACGGCACGGCACGCGCGAGAGCGAACTGCAAAAGGGTGTAGGTCATTTGCAAGGCACATCTCTGCCGGTCGGCGGAGTAGGGACGCACTGCGTTCTTTCGGCACATTGCGGTCTGTCGGGAAAAAAGCTGTTCACGAACCTTGACCGCGCGAAAATAGGCGATGTGTTTTATCTGCACATATTGGATCAAACTCTGGCTTACCGCGTTGATGACATTAACGTGGTTTTGCCGGAGGATACGCGAAACCTTATGATTGATCCAAACGAGGATTATGTGACTCTTATAACGTGTACGCCGTACGGCATCAACAGTCATAGACTGCTTGTGCGCGGAACCAGGATACCTTATGAAGAAGCGAAAAAGAATGAGCAGCGCGGACGCGGAGGGACGTGGGAGGCGCAATATATCCGTGTGATCGTGTTCGGCCTTATAGCAGGCGCGTCTATTCTGGGCTGCGTCAGATTATTGATAAGACTGTTCGGCGGGAAACACAGTTGACCGAAGGGAGACATAGTGTATGCGAAAACAAAATATATGGCGCGTCGCGGCGTCTGTTCTCCTTTGTTTATTGCTTGCGTTTTCGCACGAGGCGGTATTCGCCGCGTTCTATGATACATCTAAGCAAACGGAGCTTAACGTGACGTTTCGCCCGGGCGGCGCATCCGTAGAGGGGGTGACGTTTCGTGTCTACCGCGCTGCAGAGGTCGTGGGCGGGCGATACAGTCTTGTCGGGAGCTTTGCCGAAAGCGGCGTTAGTCTTAACGGACTGGATACCGCCGGTATGGCGGGCGCGGCGCGAAATCTTTCGAGCTATGCGAAAAAGAAGAACATCGCTCCCGACGGCGAGCGCGGGACGGATACAAACGGAACGGCTGTTTTTTCCGGATTGAGTGCCGGCTTGTATCTGGTTGAGGGTGATGTGTATCGTTCCGGGCGTCATGCCTATACGCCCACGCCGTTCTTAATAAATTGCCCCTCTCGCGGACAGGATGGGAATCCGGAATATTCCGTGAAGGCGGAGGCAAAATATACCGACGACTACACACCCGGCGGACATCCGAGCTCCGCGACGCTTAAGGTCGTGAAGAAATGGATAGGAGATAAGGAGTCGCAAAGGCCCGGAACTATCACAATTGAGCTGTTTTACAAGGGCACTCATAACCGTACGGTCACGCTGACGCGCGCGAATAATTGGACATATACCGCCGCAGGGATCGACACGTCGCGCCTGACAGAGGACTGGACGGTCGATGAGGTCAAGGTGGACGGATATGTAACCGATGGCGTGGATGTGAGCATAAGCGGTAAAACGATAACGGTTTCCGTTACAAACAAGCTCGACACAAAAAATCCGCCCACAAATCCGCCGGGAGACAATCCGAGTCATCCGCCGGGAGATAAACCGAGTTATCCGCCGGACAATCCGGATAACCCGAATAATCCCGATAATCCGGACAATCCCGATAATCCGAATAACCCGGATAACCCGAATAATCCGGACAATCCCGACAATCCGAATAACCCGAATAACCCGAATAATCCCGATAATCCGGACAATCCCGATAATCCGAATAACCCGAATAATCCGGATAATCCCGGTAAACCCAAGCTACCGCAAACAGGCATGCTGTGGTGGCCCGTACCCGTTATGTACCTGTCGGGTATGGTCATGGTGGCGGCGGGGACTGTTGTCAGGAGAAAGCGAAATGGACAGAGCGGAAAGGAATAGAAAACTCGGCGCCATGTCGATAATAGCGGGCGCGGCGCTCATACTTGCCGCCGCATCGCTTACAATGTTCAATCTTTGGGACGAGAGTCGGGCAAAGAAATCGGCAGAGACGGTTTTGGGAGAAATATTGGACGCTATGGAGGCTGAAGATAAGCCAACCGCCGCTCCCGTCCCGGAAGCGGCGACAGAAGGGGTTACGGGCGGGACTCTGTATACGCCGCCTCCCCCGATACCCACTGGCGCGCCTCTTATCGGCTGGAGCAGGAAGGCGCAAATGCCGTCCGTGCGGGCGGAAAATGAGGACTTTGTGGGGGTATTGGAAATTCCGAAGCTCTCGCTGGCGCTTCCGGTAGGCGATACATGGAGTTACCCGAGGCTGAGAAAGACTCCGTGTCGGTATACGGGTGGGACGTATACGAGCGATATGGTTATAGCGGGGCATAATTACAATTCGCATTTCGGGCGATTGAAGGAGCTGCAGCCCAACGACGAGGTTTTTTTTACGGATATGGACGGAAACAGGTTCGACTATCTCGTATCCGAGACTGAGACTCTTGCCCCGACCGCCATTGACGAGATGACGCAAGTCGACGGGTGGGCGCTGACTCTGTTCACATGCACATTGGGCGGACGCAGCCGCGTTACCGTTCGGTGTAAGAGCGCCGGGGAGCGGGAAACCCAACTCGAGGGCGAGCCGGAATATACGGAGGGGACGGAGAGCTCTGCCCTTCCCTCACAAGTCGATGGCGAAAACGAAGCGGCGGCGAGTGACGGTTCGGGCGAAGCGGCGCCGTTCGACGGATAAGGGAAGTACGATAACAAAGGGACTGTGCTTTTGCAGTCCTTTTTTTGTGCCTGACGCTATGGCATGGAATGGTGTGTCAATGATACGGGTTCAATATTTTGAATGTAAAAATACGACATAATCATAAAAAATGTAGCAATACATACAATTGCATGAAAACTAAGGGTTGATTTTTTTATAAACTAAGCGTAAAATATGTATGAAATCAAACACATGTTGAAATTTTGAAAGAGGGTTGGCGGATGGACAAAAAAGAAGGTTTTATGGTAAAGCTGGCCACGCTTATAGTTGATAAGCGCAATATTATATATATTGCTTTCGCGGTAGCGATTGCATTTTCCGTTATGGGCATGTCGAAGATGAACGTAATAAATGATATTACAAAATATCTGCCGCAAACGACGGAAACCCGCACAGGTCTTGACATAATGGACGAGGAGTTTCTAACGTACGCCACGGCGAAGGTAATGGTATCGAATATTACATACGAAAACGGCGAAAATATCGCGGAAATGATACGCGGCGTAGACAACATCAAGGATGTTGAATATGAAAATGACGACGAGCATTACAAAAATTCGGCAGCGCTGTTTAAGGTGACATTTGCCGACGACGGGGATACTGCTGAGAGCATAGCGGCGAAGGAGAAGATAAAGGAGCTTCTTTCCGAATATGATATGTATATGTCAACCGACGTAGGCTCCGAGGAGGAGGACGCGGAAAACCTTGACAAGCAGATGGTTGTAATACTTGCGCTGGCGGCGTTAATAATACTTCTGGTGCTTCTTTTCTCCTCGCAGACATACGCGGAAATAATAGTATTCGTCATAGTATTTGTCGTCGCCGCCATTTTAAATACCGGAACAAACTATTTGATGGGCGACATATCGTTTATAACGAAGTCCGTGGCGGTTGTGCTCCAGCTGGCGCTGGCTATAGACTATGCGATCATCCTTTCGCACCGGTTCACCGAGGAGAAGGAAAAGCATCCCGGTGACGCGCGTCAGGCGATTATTGCCGCTTTGTCAAAGGCCATTATCGAGATAAGCTCGTCAAGCCTTACGACAATATCGGGACTTGTCGCGCTCACTCTGATGCAGCTCGGTATCGGAAAGGACATGGGGCGCATATTATCCAAGGGTATTGTGTTCAGTCTTGTGGTGGTATTTTTGCTCATGCCGGGACTGCTTTTGCAGATGAACGGCTTAATAGAAAAGACAAAGCATAAAAACTTTGTGCCGTCCATTGAGTTCTGGGGCAGATTTGTTGTTAAAACGAGATATGTGGTCCCCGTTATATTCCTTGTTGTCGCGGCGGCGGGCTGTATAATAAATAATTATATTCAGTTCGCGTTTGATAGTGACAGCGTTCGCGCTACAATACAGACGGAGAAATCAATAGCGAAGGATAAAATCAACGAAAATTTCGGAATAAGCTCGCAAATGGCGGTGGTTATCCCCAAAGGCGATTACGACAGCGAGGCGGAGGTGCTCGACCGCGTGGGTAAGCTCGACCGCGTTACGGACGCGCTGGGGCTTGCGAATGTAAGTATAGAGAAGAACGGATACGAGCATACTCTGACCGAAAAGCTGACGCCGAGAGAGGTGTCCGAATTTGTCGATATGGACTATGACACCATATGCCTGCTGTACCAGATATACGGACTTAAAAACGAGGAATACGGCGCGTTCTTTAACGATATTGACGAATGTAAGCTGACGCTCATAAATATTGTCGAGTTCGTTAAAGAGGAAATGGATAAAGAGGTAATAAACTTTGACGACAAAATGACCGACGACTTTAACGAGGTATATGATGATCTTGAGGACGCTAAGCATCAGCTTGAAGGTGAAAAATATTCAAGACTCATCTTTGAATACAAGGGTGAAGTGGAAGGCGAGGAGAGCTATGATTTTATAGATGAAGTCCGCTCCATCGCATCGGAGTATTATGAGAAACCGATAATATCGTCCAATACCACGGCAAGCTATGACTTGTATTCGTCATTCGGAAACGATAACAGGAAGATTAGTCTGCTTACGATTATATTTGTATTTGTAATACTTGTATTCACCTTTAAATCCTTTGGATTACCGGTGCTTTTGGTGCTTACAATACAGGGAAGCATATGGATAAACTTCTCATTCCCCGTGATTGAGAATATAAAGATGTACTTCTTAAGCTATCTGGTCGTCACATCCATACAAATGGGCGCGACAATAGACTACGCTATTGTTATCGCTAACAGATACGAGGACTTAAAGAAGGGCATGGAGCATAAAAGAGCGGCTATTCAGGCCATTGACGACGCGTTCCCGACGATACTTACATCGGGCTCGATTTTGTCAATGGCGGGACTGCTTATAGGATATATTTCAACGGATGCGATTATATCCTCGCTCGGCTTGTGTCTGGGACGGGGAACCATAATATCCATTATTCTTGTAATGCTGGTTCTGCCGCAGATACTTATGCTTTGCGATAAGTTTATAGACAGAACATATTTTAAGTTGTGATTTTGAGGGTGATTGTTTTGAAGGGAAAAACAAGGTTATTAGCGTCATGCGCGATGGCGGCGGCAATTCTGACCGGTATCATCGCGCCCTGCGCCATGGCTGACGAGGCGTACATATACATACGCACCGCGGCGGATATGAAGGATTTGGCGGATAAATGCGTAATAGACAGCTATTCGGCCGGAAAGGTGGTTTTCCTTGACGGAGACATAGATCTTTCGGGTTCGGGCTTTGAGTACATACCGTATTTCAGCGGAACATTTGAGGGCGGCGGCCACACAATATCCGGATTTGAAATGGAGGCGGGAAACCCCGAACGCGGATTTATAGGAACCGTGGGGCAGAGCGGTATTGTAAAGAACCTGAACGTAAAAGGGAAGATTGAAGAAGGAAAAAGCAGGGATAAGGAGTCCGATGCGGCAGATAAGGTTTTGAAGATTATAGATAATATAAGCGGAGACGAGAAGGTGCCGGTTGACAGATATTTCGAGGACAGCGGAGTATACAGCGTGGGCGGTATGGCAGGTGTGAACAGAGGGCTTCTTACGGGCTGCGGCTTCGCGGGAGATATTGACCTGAATAAGAACGTGGGCGGTATAGCCGGTGTAAACGAGGGCAGAATCGAGCTTTGCACAAACTACGCGGCGGTTAAGGGTGAAGAAAATGTCGGCGGCATAGCGGGCAAGAACAGCGGCGTAATAAGGTGGTGCAGCAATTACGGGCGCATAAACGATAATGCGGTCGAGGGAATGTACGCCACGGGCGGAATCTGCGGCTTTTCGGATGGAGTTATAGACGCAAGTACAAACTATGCCGAGGTGGGCTATAAGAATACCGGTTCCGCGACGGGCGGAATTGTGGGAGCACAGAACGGGCATGTGAGCGAGTGCCGCAACGAGAGCGCGGTTTACGGTAAAAAACGCGTGGGCGGTATTGTGGGCAATTTTGAACCGTACACGAACATAACCTATAACCCCGACGATATTCAGGGCAGAATTGACGACGCAAAGGAACAGGTACGCGGCGACCTTGACGATTTATCGAGGCGGTTTGATAACGACAGGGAAAACATAAAGAATGACCTTGATGATTTTGACAGCAGATTACGCAATTTCTTCGGAGTGGACGATATAAACAGCACGGTTGGCAATATAAACGGCGCGTTGGATGAAATATCGGGAAGTGTCGCAAATTTGAATGATACGATAAGCGATCGGATTGCTAACGGAAACAGTCTCGCGTCCATTGCGGACACACTTGCAAACGCGGAGAGCGATTTGAGCGCGAACAATGCGGATTTAAAGTCACTGCTTGTGCAGGCGCGGGATACCGCCGCGCAGATGTCAGACGCGACGACGTCGCTTGCGGACAGTCTTATAGGCGGCAATGATTCCGTTATAGGCCTTCTCGACTCAATTAACGGTAATGTGTCCGATTCGGAAAGGCGGGATAAAATCAACGACACGATTGACGCTATTGACAATACATTGGACGCTACAAGCAGCGCTATGGACCGGCTGAGAACGCCGAGCTTTTCGGTTGATATCCTTGACGATACCGATAACCAGCTGGCAAGGTCGCTTAAGAAGATAAACGAGCATCTTGACGGGCTTTTGGATCCGTTTATAAAAATAAGCGGGGCATTCAGTGACGCGTATAATACGTTGGCGGAGCAGAAACGGATTTTGGAGGGGTTAAGAAAAGAGCTTGAGGACTGGCTTGACCAATTGAATATAGGCAACCCGTCCATACCGCCTATACCGCCTGAGACAACCATTCTGCCGATAGAGACAAAAGCCCCCGATTCCGCGTTCGGCGGATTGTTTGTAACAGCGCACGCGGCGGATAATGACGATAACCGCACGACAAGACAGAGACTTCTCGATATGGATATACATGACATCGACATTCCGCTCCGCCGAAGCATATGCGGGGAAGAAAATGAAATGGCGTTAGTGATGTATTGTATAAACACCGGCGAAGTAACAGGTTCAAGCGACGTCGGCGGAATAAGCGGAGGCGTGGGCTTTGGCGTAAGCGTTGGCGGGAGCTTCGGAGACATCAATTCCGACGGAAAGGAATTTTCACTTAACCCTTCAACGGCTATAAAATCGGTTATAAGCGCGTGTATAAACGAGGGCGATGTGACCGCCAAGGCGACGTCTGCCGGCGGAGTGACGGGCTTTAGTGATTTGGGAAAGATTAAGGACAGTATTAACTGCGGCGATATTAAGGTAACGGACGGCAGCTATGCCGGAGGCATATCGGGCTATAACCAAAACGATGTTATGCGGTGCATAAACACGGGGGACGTGAACGCGGAAAGTGATATCGGAGGCATAGCCGGATATGGAACCAACATAAATCAATGCTACGCTCTAACGAGGACATCGTCCACAGGCGACCGGAAGGGCGCGATTGCCGGAACGGTGGAGGGCGATATAGAGAACAACTATTTTCTCAAGGAAAAGCTCGGCGGAATTAACGGCGTTGATTACAGCGGTAAAGCGGCGCCCGTAACGAAAGAAACGCTTGCCTCGGATGGCGAAATATCTCCGGAGCTGTCGGGTTTGGAAGAGAGGTACTGGACGGGGACGCCGGGGGACTTGTATATGCCGCAGTTAAGAGCGTTTACCGAAAACGGCGCGGGGACAATATCCGACTTGTTAAAAGCGAAATCGGCCGCATGCGCTCTGTTCAGATTTACCGTGGACTTTAGGATAGACGGTGAATCGGTAAAGACGCTTAATCTCGATTACGGCGATAAAATACCCAAAGACGAAATTCCTAAGATACCGAAAATAAACGGTGAATACGGCGAGTGGGATAAGGATGTGAAGGAGGCAATAATCCGCAACACAAAATTCAACGCGGTGTATAACCGCTCAACCTTTACTTTAAGCTATGGTGGAGAACCGCCGCAGATTTTGGTGGAGGGCGATTTTAACCCCGACGCAAAGCTTACCGTGGAAGAATTCAATCCCGACGCCGTAATAGACGATATGAGCTATAAGCCCATGGCGGGGTATTCGTTAATGGTAACTGAGGAGGATAAACAATACAAGGATGATCTTAAAGTTCATGTGCGCGTTCCTAAAAATAACAGCAGGCTGAGGATAGGGCTTATTACCGATAGCGCGGTTGTTATTACGGACAGCGAGCTTGACGGAAGATATTTAATCTTTGATTTGGGCGACGCGGAAAGGTTTATTGTTCTGTATGAGCGCAGAAGCGCGCTGCCGTACATCATAATAGGGCTTTTGCTTATCGGCGCGTGCGTATTTCTGTTCCTTGACAGGAAAAGAATAAAGGAGCGGAGACTGCTTAATAAGATTAAGAGTTTCGCGGGAAAAACGCATATTTACGCGCTGCCGTCCGGCTCCGGCGAGGAAACCGGCAAGGAGCAGGAGGATGAGCGGACGCCGGACGCGGATGATGAAAATTCAGACGAGGAATGCAGAGAGAAATTGGTTACAAACAACGTGACAGATGAGGATAAATGACATGGAAACAACAGTGAAGAAAAGAAACAGAAACGCCATACGGTCTGTAAACATGCTTATGGACGCGTATATAAAGCTGCTCATGTATGTGCCGGCGGAAAAGATAACGGTCACGGCGATAGTAAACGAAGCGGGGCTTAACAGGAGCACGTTCTACGCGCATTTCGGCTGCCCCAACGATGTTTACCGAAAACTCGAAACAAGGCTGGTGGAGGAACTGCTTGAACGCATAAACGGTCTTAGCCTGGAGGGGCTTATACAAAATCCGAAGCCTATGCTGGAGACGGTTACGAGACTTATAGAGGAGCGCAGGGACTATGTAAAGCTGATGTTTGAAAAGCATAAGGCGGAGCACTGGATGGAGAGCCTTAAAGAGGCGGTAATAGACAAATTCATGTCCGATAAATATACGGCGCAGCTTTACGCCGACCGTGAGATGCTCATGGTCAATCTTAGGTTTTTTGTGGGAGGATATATATCGCTGTGTCGGGACTATATATCAAATAAAATAGAAAAACCGCTCAGTGAAATGACGGATACGCTTGCGACCACAATTGCGGTGGGGCTCGCCGCGGGCATCAGAAAAAATTAACAAAACTTAAATTTCCCGACGCAAATCCCGATATATGTCACGGGATTTGCGTCGGAAAATGTTTCAAATAAAAAAATAATATTTTTGAAAAAAAGGTATTGACAAAACAGACGTTTTGTGATAATATAATATGCGTTGTGAACGACAAATCGAATATGCGTGATTAGCTCAGTTGGTAGAGCACCTGACTCTTAATCAGGGTGTCCAGGGTTCGAACCCCTGATCGCGTACCA
>CANRAG010000074.1 GCA_947628515.1 uncultured Clostridia bacterium
CCCCGTAGATCATCGGCACATACCCCGCCGCTTTGATCCCTTCCAAAAACGACAGCGCGACATTCGTGCGGTCTTCTCTGCTGAGTCCGTCTATCCTCGCTTCGTCGTTTGCGACAAACTCCATGTCAAATGCGACCGGATATTTGATGCTTCCCCGGTAAGGCTCCAGATTCTGAATGATAAAATTGGCTTCCTGAACCGCTTCGTCCTGATTGACAGCCTGCGAGTAAAAATAAACGCCCACACCGAGTCCCTGCGCAATGGCGCCCTCGATGTTTTCCTTGAACTTCTCGTCCAGAGTGATCTGTCCCGTACTGTATCCGCGGCCGCCGAGGCGTATCATCACATAGTCCACACCGGCCGTCTTAAGACGTCCGAAATCCACGGTCCCGTTATCCTTGGAAATATCCGCGCCCACATAGGATATCTTCTTGCCGTTCTCCAAATACCGCTTTAATCCGGCTTTTTCTTCCAGATTGGTATAATCATAGGTATTCTTTGTCAGATAGGGACTGATCAGGACCCACTCCGTACTTCCGTCCGGGCTTTCCACCAAAGTATGCCGCCCGTCCGTGGCGGGATCGTTGTCCACCACTTCCTGAGGCACGTCAGTCTGCACCGGCTCCTCGGTCTCTTCCGGCTCCGGCGTTTCCTCATCCTTTGTTTGTGAAACACTCGCGCCGCGTTCCGTTTCTGCGCTCTCGTCGGCGTTCAACTCGTCGATTATCGCCTGTAATCCGTTAAACTCGCGTGTTTCCGCATCCGTCAGCTCGCGGTTTTCCGCCGTCGCCGCGGCGACTATCTCCTGTTGCCGCGCAAGCGCCTTTTCAAGTGCTTTGTTCATTTGCTCTTGTTCCTCCTTGCTTTAATTTTATTTTGATTTATCTTAATTTGATAATCAACAATTCCGTTTCCGCGCTTTCCCAAAGCGCCGTCTTTCATTGCGCGCCCGACCCCTACCGTAATATCGGCGGGGACGGACACTATCGAAATCTCCAGCGGCTCCCAAAGTGTTACGGTGTATGTGGTCTGCGCCGCCGCGCCCTTGCCCTTTGTACTCCGCTCCGCCTCGTGTACCACATATCCCACGGACGTGTTGCGCAGCGTTTGGTTTTTGACCTTGTTGTAAATAACATCGCTCTCCGCGTCGTCGTCAAACTGTACACGGGCGACGCCGCGCTTGTTCTTAACCTCCGCCTTTATGATTTTGCCTATCACCTTATCGCGGTCATGGTTAAACAGTAAACACCCCGTTGTGTTCAGCCTCTCCAATAAAACGGCGTCCCGCTTATGCGACAAAACCTCATATTCCCCCCATCGCATTACCGGTGTTTCCGAAGAAAAGGACAGTTCAACAATCCTGTTTTCCTCGTCAACAACGCGAAGGCTGCACGAGTCAATGTCCGCCGCGCGGCGCTGTTCACCGTCAAATCTCTTTTCGTTCATCTTTCTTCTCTCCTCCCGCCAGGTACGGAAGCGCGAATTGCAATCCTATCTCCTCCGCGTATTCCTGTACCTTCTTCATCTCGCTAAGAACTGTCTGGTAGTCCTTACCGTCCTCGCGCCAAATTTCATTTATCGGCTTTTGTGCGCTCTCTAACGCAATCTTGTTTGCCATTGCCTCCTTGTACGGATCTATCCACTTCTTTGGTTTCCTGTTCCAAACATGGTCGGTGTAGCTCTCTATATCGTCCCAGAACCCGCGCGGCTCCGTGACCGCGCCGGAGAGGACAGCGGATATGACAAACTCCTTATACGCCTCATCCAAAAATTCGTTCTTTAATTTCTCCTGTTCCGGTACAAACGTTTCTTCATCTTCTATTGTCGCCTGCCTCGCGCTCGAATAGTTCGCGTCCGACAAATCGCGGCTTGCCGCCTCGTAGCTGATACCCTGTCCGGCGGATATAAGCCTCGACATACTCTTTATAAAGTCGGAGCCGTTTGTTGCGCTCGTACCCGGATTTACAACCGCTATCTCGTCGCCCGCGTTTAAATCCGTAATCATACCGGGCGTAAGCTTTATCTCGTTATAGTCCTTTACCTTTCCCGCTTTCGGAGCGCGTCCCAGCTCCCCCGTGGGCAGCGTCTTTTTTATAAACACCGATAAGCACGCCGCTATCCGCTCCTTTATACTCGCCGCCTCTATAAACCCGTTAAGTTCTTTAATCCGTCCTATGGTCGCTGCCATTTCGGGCATTTCGCGTATCTGTGACGGCCGTGTTTTCGAGAAGTAAAATATGACGTTCTCACGCGGCACGTAACGCGCGTTAAGGCTTGTCAGACCGTCTATATCGTATTGGCGTATCCAATACCCCACCGCCTTGTTAAAGCTGTTATATTCCACGCCTCCGACAACCCTGTTGCCCTTTTCGCGCGGCGCATAGTGTACGCTGTCCAACTCGTCCACCTCCACGGCTTGCAGCTTAAACGGAACAGTCCCGCCGTCGGTATGGCATTTTATAAACAGAATACCGCCGTCAATGCGTTTACGCCGTACCGCCATTCTCGCCATTTCCCAAAAGCTCTGCGAGCCGGTAACATCGCAATTGTCCTTGCGGCACCATATCGCCCACAGCTTTTCTATCGCGCCGTTAAAGTCGTCATCCGCCGTTTTCGCTTCAAGCTCGTAACCCTTTCCCACTACATTCCTTACCCACGTAAGCACATTTGCGTTCATAAGGTCGCTGTTTCGTTCGAGGTCGCGCGCGCGGGCGCGTACCGTGTCACGGTAATTCCTATCGGTCATCTCCGCGCTGTCGTTATGTGCGAACCAGTTACGATTAAGCCTGTCGAACTGTCCCGCGTCGTACGACCGTTTCTGAATATCCCGTGCCTGCCGCCACACCTCGCGTTTATACGCCCAGCTCGGCGAAATCCGTTCTATAATCCCCATTCTGTACACCCGCCTTTTAAATTAATAATTCTCAATTCTCAATTGTCAATTGCACATATCCCGTGACATTTGCACCAACCGGCTTTTCGCCGATATTACCCTTCGGACATATCCTGTAACGACCTCCGAAGCTTTTTCCGTCGTAAAGATAATATGTGCCGGTCACATTCCTTACGGGGGTTTTCGCGTCGGATGACACATACAGCGGGCAGTCGGTCAAATTGACCTCTTTCCCCGCTTCGGCGTCTCCCGCCGCGAGCGCCACGTTTGCCGCCTCGTCCGCCGCAACGCGGTCTTTTTCAAGCGCTATAGCGTGCGCCTCTACCGATACGGTGTAAGCGCTTTTGCCCGACGTCCTGTGCTCCGCCTTGTCAATGGCGTATTTCCCGGAATATCCGCCCAACCCCGTGATATAGTGATTGGTTCCCGCATATATCGGCGTTATTCCGCCCGGCGCGGTAAATCTCAATCTTACCGCCTCTATGTTCGCGTCATACAGTGCCGCTCGCGCCTTTAGCTCTGCCTCCTGCGCGGATGCTGCGGAAATGTCAAGGTTTAATATCCTGTCCCCGCCGCCGTAGCTGTAATTTATATCCGTATCGCTCCCTTCGGGTTTATACGTGCAGCTTACGCCCGTATATGTTCCGTCCTCGTTGTCGTCTATGCTGTAAGATGAGGCTATGTCGTTTATGTTATATGTGTTGACCGCCTCCGCCGCGTCGGCGGCCTCGCGCCCGAATATCACTATTTTGCGGCGATATACCTTCATCCCAAATCCGTATTCCTTGCAAAGGTTATACAGAAAATCTATATCCGTCTGCCGGCTTTGCTGCCGTGATTTAAGCGTTATATCCTCCGTGAGATATTCGAGCGGACATCCCAAACGCCCGCATATATCCGCCGCTATGGCGCGTATTGAAATATTCTCCCACTTCCTTGTGTTCTTTGTCCCGCTCTGTGGCAGCGCGAGCGCCTGAATTGTCACCGATACCGGATACGCCTTGACCTGTATGCGGTCTACAAGGAACTCACCGCAATCTATCCAACTCTCGGCCAAATCGCCGTTCTGATTACAAATCTTGAGCTTCGACTCCAACAGCGTCCCCTTATCCACCATCCAGTCGCTTATAAAATGGGCGTCGCTGTCCTTTACCGTTATGTCGAAGCTGTCCGTTTCTCCGCTTGCCGACTCTGAAAACGTTATATCCTCCACATATTGCTTAATATCGCCCCATACGTTCTTACCGTTGATCCCGACAAGCCCTTCCACGCGCCGCGCTATCTGTACCTCTGTCATTGTTCACGCCTCCATGGCGGCAAATACACCGTCTCGTCCGTTTTTTCAATTTCGGGTATTTCAAGCTCCGCGCCGTAATCAAATACCGCCGTTTCAACATGAGCGGGGTTTGCGCGTATAATCGGCGCTATCGCTTCTTCGTTGGCATAGTACGCATATGCTATAGCGTCAAAAGTATCACCCTTTTGCGTCGTATATTTCATTTGCTCACCTTCTGTCAAAATAACCGACCGCCGTATGTCTGCCCGGCCCCGCGTTATCCTCCGCCGTCTCCGCCGCCTCGAGCTCGTTTTTTATCCGGTACAGGTCGGACAAATCCGCGCGGCGCATCTCTCGCCCGCCTATCCTGTACGACTGCCCGCCGAAAAGAATTGTGCGTATCGCGTGCCTTACCTCTTTTAAAAGCGTCTTATCGTCAATATCCCCGAAAAATCCGTTTTCCGATGTTTCAAACATAGTTTCACTCCTCATAATATGACAAAACACGGGTAATAAAGGGGACATATCCCCACAAAAATTTTGCCCGTGTCGATATTCTCTTTATTATTCCTCTATATATCCCTTATAGGTTATCTTTGTGCTTGTACAATAAGCTATTTGCTCGCTGCTTATCGTCGTATCCGCCGGCAGTTTCACCGTCACCTTTGCCGCTCCGGCGTCCTTTACCCTCGCTATGAGTTCCTGTGTGTTAATATCGCGTCCGATTTTGCCCGACTGCCATTCTTCGTACTCCGCAACGGCGGTCTTTACCGCGTTGTCTATCTCCGTCAGCCGTGACACGTCGGATATATACACCGTATATTCCACGTCCGCTTCATACTCTACGCGCTCGATATTCTTCACCGTTATGTTATCCGTAAGCGGTCGTATGTTCGGATTGCATAAAAAGTCCCGGCATCCGTTTAAAAAGCTCTCGGTCGCAAGTTCCCTGTCCTTCATGGTTATGTATATCACTATATCCGCGTCCTGCGGATTGGTCGGAACAACATCGTCAATCAATGTCGAATACGACTTTGTATAATATATATACGCGTCCCGTGAACCCGCCGTGCTGTACAGTGTTCGTGCCAAATATATGCGCTCCGCGAAATCGTCGTCGGTTTCCTCGTCCGCGCCGCCGGTCGGCATCTCAATATTAGCCGCGCTCGCCATATAGGCTATCGGATCCGCGAGTATATTCAATTCGCCCACCGCAAATTTGTTACCCGCCGCTCCGCCGGTCAATGCCCTGCACTGCACATCCTTGTATTTTTCGCCCGGCAGGATTTCCTCATATTCGCTTGTCGCAAAATATATATTTCCCGCCGGTGATGTAACGCGTGTGCCCGCCGGTATGGCAACAGTGTTTTTCTGTTCCGCCGACAGTGTAAATCGCACCGTAACGACCGCGTATTCCTCTGCCTTTCGTTCAAGCGGTTTCTTTGCGGCCAGGTTGTCAAGATAATCACCCTCGGCATATTTCAAAAGGTTTTGCCGTGCTTTTACGTCCATAGTCTCCGCAAGCTGATAAAATATCTGCGCAACAGTGAACAATATGGCCTTGTCCTCGTCCGGTATGCCGTCATAGCTGCCCGAAATCTCCGTAAGCGCCTTTTGATATTCGTCAAGCGCCAATTGCTTTAATCCCGCGACCGTCGTATTCCCCATAAATGAAACGTCGGGGATGTGCGGTAATCTGCTCATTTTTCCGCCGCCTCCTCAATATATCCAATCTTCCCGTACTTTCGGCGTTGTATCCGTCTGCTCCGGTTCGTCGTATGTCTGCCCTATGCTCCGAGCTCCCTTGCAGTCGGCGGCAGCCGACGCGTATACGCGGCAATCCAGATAATGGTTGTTTGCGTGTACGGTCTTTGTCCGCCACACCAATTTTCTGTTCCTTCCCTTGCCCTCTGTTACTTTGTGCTCATTCGTCAGCTGTAACGCGTATTCAAGGTCGCAGTCCGCGTGTACCATGCACGCACCGACGCCGTTTTCATAATGCAGTCTTGTCGCTATCAAATCCTTGTATTTCGCGCCGTCCACAAGCATTAACGGTTGTCCGTTGTAACCTCGGCCGGGCCGGTTTATGTGGCTCAGTCTGAAATGACTGTTTCCGCTCGCCACACCCTTGGACGGTATCGCCCATTCGTGCAAAGAGCAGAACTCATATACCATATCTGTCTGGTCGCCGCTGTCAACAAGGCACAAATCCACCATTAGCTCGCGCCCGCTTTTGGTTTTGTATACCGCGTCCATAAACTTTACCGTGTCCTTAAGAGTGAGCGCCTGTCCGTGCAATATCGATTGTGACGTCAAGCTCTCGCCCCACGCCACTATGTCGTAATACACGCAGTCGGATTGAACGTCTATGCCCGCTGTCAAAAGCTCCGCCCACTCCGGCACGACTCCCGCCGCCTCCGGTGCGCAGCGTTTCATTACAAGCTGCTCGTCCGCTTTAAGCTTTGTATCCTCCCACGGCTCGCCCAGCCATGAATTGACAAAGTTCTGAAACTCCTCCGGATCGTCGCGGGTTTCCAGATATTCAAACGCTACGTCCGACCATTTCACGAAAAATGAATACAACGCGTTAATGTGGTAGCTTACGCTCTCCGCCTTACCCTTGCACGTGCGCTTTACGTCCCGCCACTCGCCGCGTCTTAACATCCCCGGCTTTTCCTTGTCCGGTATCTCCGCGCCGCATGCCTGACAATAGTACATGGCGGTTTGCGCCCGCTCCTTATTCGTAAGTTTCTTGTCGTCGTTCGCTATAAACTTTATGTTCTGCCATTTAAGCGTTATCATCTCGCCGCAATGCGGACACGGCACATGGTACTCCCTCTGTTCGTCCGCGCGCTCGTGCAGCCGCCATACGTAATTTTCGCGGTATGTCGGCGTGGAAACGGTAAAAACTTCGCGCGAATACACAAACGTACCCGTTCTTTGCAGTGCCAGCTTATACGGTGCGGCCTCGCCCCTTTGAGCGCCGGGCATTTTATCTATCTCGTCAAAGAACAGATATTTTATAGGCTTTGACGCTAATTTGCTCGGCGTTCCGCCCGACCGCAAATACAGCTTCATGTTTCTGAACCGCAAATTCATCTCGCTTGACCGCGTTCGGAAATACCGCTCCGCTATCTCCGGCGTTCTCTCGTATACGGGTTTAAGCCTGTCGTTTGACGTGTCCTTTGCCAAATCGTCGGTCGGATATACAATCATTGTCGGAGACGGATTTTTTGTTATAATCCAACCCGTCGCGTTTATGAGCGCCTCCGTGCCGCCTACTTGTGTACTTTTGACAAAGTTTATAAAATGGATGTACGGATCGTTAAAGCAGTCCATAATCTCTACAAGATACGGAGTGATGTCGTTCTGCCATTTTCCCGGCAATGCCGAACTCTCGTCGAGGGTTCTGTATTTCGCCGCCCATTGCGAAACGGTCAATTGTTCGGGGCGCGACAGGGAACTGTGAATACAGCGCATGAATAAACTTCTTGTTTTCGCTCTCGACCTCATTCTCGCGCTTGACATTTCCGCCGCCCCTTCCGCTAATCACCGCATTGCCGGTTCCCGATTATCGTTTATCTCTTCCTGCGTCGTTTCTGCGCGGCTCTTTCCCGCCGCTCCGACTGTTCTTGCAGCTCCGCTACAAACATTACTAAGTCCTTATACGGCAAGTCCATATAATATTCAACGGATGTGTGCGTTATTATTCCGAGCCTGAAACACAACATCTGTAAGCCGTCCGCCGTCATCCCTCTTACCGGTTCGCCGTCCTCGTCTGTCAATTGCGGCGTCGCATCGGAAATCAGTCCCCAAACGTAAAATTTATTACGCGGTTCCTAATCTTGATTATATCCTTAATGCTAAGCTGCTCGAAGAACTCGACCGGAAATTGTGTTATATAGTGCGCCGCCGCGATTGCATATTCGTTGGTAAGCTCCGGCTGTACCGATATATTGCCCTTTGCAATCTTCTTGTACAGCTTATCAATCTTTTTTGCGTCCCTTCCGCTTAAGTCCTCTATCCTTGCAATATCGATACTCTTAATAACCTTGCCCTCAAACTTATAGCTTTTGGAAAGTTCAATAATGTTATCGTCGTCCTCCGGCTGTTCGTCTACGGTAATTTCCGTGACGTCTTCTTCCTCCGCCGCGTCGGCTTTTGTGCTCGCGTCCGCGTTTAAGTCGGCAGATGTTTTGGGCATAATCTTCTTTTCCGTCTCATCCTTGTGCACGTCAAGCGGGTTTGACGGCTTCCTTTCCGCCGCTGTCCTCTGCATATTAACATTGTTTGTGTCCATATAAAAGACCTCCCAACTTTAGATTTTTCTTGATTATACCAAAAAAAGATTTGCTATCACTATAAAAATTTGTTAGTAAACTACCTCTGTCCGCTCAATTCTCAATCCTCAATTGTCAATTCTTCTTCCTCCTCGTCCTCGTCGTCCTCCGGCTCTGTGTTCTTGTTTATCCTGTCCGGATCATATTCGGCAAGCTCGTCGAGAGCGTCAAGCATTTCCGTTTCAAGCTTGCGTATTATAACGTTTATATCGTTTTCATTTAAAATCGTGGGTGCGATTTTGGTAGGCAGCGAGAGCAAATGTCCGCGAAAATCCAAAAGCATCCGGTTTAAAAATTCCTCTACATCCGCCGCCTCGTGTGTCTCTTTTCGGAGTCTGCGAAGCTTTAATTGCGTGATTTCCTTTTTCAGTTTCTCGTGTTCGGCCTGTTCCCGTTCTTTGTTTACCGATGTCCCTCTACCCGTTTCCGCTTTTACTTTAAATTCAACATACTCCGAAACGCATTTTGTCAAATCATACTTTTTTGTTCCGGTGATAAATCCGAACATGCCTTGATCTCTTAAATTCCTGATTTGGCGGGAGGAAATGCCCAGTGCGGCCGCCAACGTTTTTTGATTGACCTCGTACATTTTTTCACTTCCTAATCTTTATATGTCAAATTTATTCCGTATTTTTCCTACATTAAAATTGCGAAAAAAATTTCATCCTGTTTCTTCCAATATCGCGCGCGCGAAATCCCGTCAACCGTGGCGGCAAATGTTTCGGTCCAAAAACCCGAACCGAACAAAAGCGGAACCCTCGCCGCCGACCGGCGACGTCCCTGAAAATCGCATTGGCGACCCCGTCGCTGCGCCCTACCGTCCCCGGTGCGCGTCCCGAACGCCCGAAGCCCCGCTAAAAAGCCTCCTAAAAACGTCCAAAGGTCCCAAAGACCTCCTAAAATCTGTCAATCCTCTATCTTAGAAAAGAGGAAGGAAGTCTCCCGAATTTTTACCAAAAAAAGCGGAATTTCCCGCGCTCACGGCACCGCAAGACCCGGCCCGTCTGAAAAGTACCTTGACTGACTTCCAAACATTCCCATACCCTTAAAAATGTGGGAATGTTTGGAAATGTTTGTCGGCTCTTTGTCGCCCGACAACGACCGTCGAAGTCGGACAACAAAAAACCATAGTTTGACCGGGCCATCAAACTATGGAATATTATATATTATTATTTAACTGTATTACTCTAAATATTTGTTAGTGAACATAAAGTAAGCGCGCTCGTCATTAAAATATACGCGCGCACTTAGTCCTCCACAGTCGGCGACTCATCCGGCACATACTCCATAAGGTCACCCGGTTGACAGTCCAACGCCGCACATAGCTTATCAATGGTTCGCGTCGTGATGTGTCCTCCGCGACGCATTCTATTCTCTACCGTTCCGCTGTTAATGATTGTATATAGTTTAATTCCTTTCTTGGCGGCAAGTTTATAAGCTTTTGTATATGAAATCATAACAAAACACTCCTTTAGTTTATTATATATATTATATTATTTATTTCTTTTAGTGTCAAGGCTTAGCCTGCTGTTTTTCGTGTTTTGGCTTTATTCGTGCAATATGCACAAATTTTCTTGGCTCTTTTCGTGCATGTTTCCGATATTGACTTTTTGGCTTTTCTCGTGCTATACTAAAAGCACACCAAACGGCCACGACAAACACATCGTTTTAATCAAAACAAAAATTTCAGGAGGAAAACAAAATGAAAGCATTAAAAGTTTTATGTGCGACGATTATCGCCAGCAGTGCATTTATTAGCATAGCAACAACCGTCCCCTACGCGAATATTTATAATCAAAGTGTGCAGTTATACAGGACGGCCGATGAAATCGTTGAATTCGTTGATGATAACGGTAATATATGGGCGATTGACGGCAAACAAGATTATTTCTCCGGTCGCACATACAAGATGACATTATTCGATAACGGCACTGGCGACAAAGTTTATGACGATATAGTGATTTCTGTAAAATAAAAGACAAGCCGAAACGGGCGCACCGGTGCCCGTCCTCGGAGGGTTTACCGCCTCCGGGCCGATGATGGCAGGTTTGCACTTTTAAAAATAAATACAGAGATTTACGCTACAACCCTTGAATATTTAACATAACTATGATATAATCTAATCATAGTTATGAATACTAAAGGAGGGAGGCAAAATGATAACTGTGACACGAAAAGAACTTGAGGTGTTGGCTTTATCCCTGAAGAAACTTTTGGAACATGGCTTCATTGATGATGCTATCGAAGTTTTGGATGTAGCAATCAATAAAGACTACACAGACAAGTCGGATACACCTACCGACAATCAATAAATACTCTGTCATAATCAGCGCGGCGTAAATCTCTGAAAGGGGGTTTTCGCCGTTTTATTTATAATCTTTGTAATACTCGTTAAACAACATACGCGCATGTCGTAGCTTATTCCACAATGTTCCTTCGCTTATGTGCATATCATATGCGGCTCGGCGAATTGTATTACTCATAACGCCGCGCCTCAACTTTCCGGGTGGCAAATCAAAGTAAACCTGTCGTATCCCTTCCGCCGCGATAAAGTCTTTCGCCGCCTCCAAATGTCTTATTGTCAATGACGCAGCAAGAACTATATCAAAATCCGCCGCGTCAAAATCTCCTGGATTGATTTTCTTTTTAAGCGCTTGTCCATAAAACCGAAACGCGGCGGTTGCAAAATCTTTTATATTATCTTGCTGCATGTAATAACCCCCTCTTAAAAACTTAAATACCCGTCAATGGCACTATTTCAACACGTTAACTGCTTTTTTTCTTTTTGCATAAATTTACCGTCTCTTTTTACATTACTTCGTCGCCTCCTGTAAACTTCTCAAAATGTATTCGTATACGATTTTCAAATTTTTATTTTTTTCGCTTATAATCTCAATTCGTCGAGCGTCTAAATATGCCTTGATAAATTTCCACGCATCCTCCCAGCCGTAACAAAACGCCGCCGCATATCCGTATTTATTCAAGTTAAAAATCCAATCCTTCTGTTCTTGTGTTTTTCTACTGCCACGCCGCCGCTTTAATTCAATCATTAAGCCATGATAATTGCATGACGGTAAATATAGTGTAATATCGGGAAAGCCTTTCCGCAATCCCTCTTTTTTCAATCGTCCACCTGTCGCCCGCGTCCGTGCGCCTTCATTTGGCGTATGTACAAGCATATCCAATTCCGGGTAACGCCCCATTTCTACGGCGCAATAACGGAATAATGCTTGCTGTTCAGCACTCTCTGTCGCAACGGGTAAATCATTCCTTGCGTTTGACACTTTTAAATACCTCCTTTGTCGTTCGGCTTGTTTTTGTTCTTCGCAAGCGAATTGTCAAATACTCGCCCGCGTTTATATTATTAAAAAGCGGCTCAACCATAGTAACTGTATGCCCCGGATATAACCGCTCTATTTCACGTTCCGTAACATTCCCCTCCCGAATATCCTTTGCCGTCTGCTTGCTAATAAAACCATCACGATCGTTCGGAATTTTCGGCGGATTGAGGTTTTTACTCGCGGCCCATCGGCGCACCTTCTTGTCTATAATCTCTAATTCCGTTTCTGGCTCTTTTATCTTATATTTCGCAAGTCCTTTCAGACCTTCATCGTCGAATTCAAGTCTGTATGTATGCGCATAACCCTGTCCCCACATTGTTTCTAACGTATCACGATCCACCCCACCGCTTAAAATCATATGTACATGCCACCGTCCGTTTATTTTTCCGCGCTCAATGACGTATATGTATTTAAGTTCCGATAAGCTAAGTTTTTGTCTGTATCTCTTAATACGTCGGATATAGTTTCTTACTGCTCTTTGTACACCTTCGTATGTGTCCGGCAAATGCTCATCATCAAAACCTAAGCCGATTTCCAAATCCTCATACGTGAAATTCTGATGTATCAGAAATGTCAGTCTGTTTTCCCGATATTTTTGATTTAGTTTTTTCTGAATGTCAGAGCTTACACGTGCACGCTTTCTCCTCTTCCCCGCCTGTCTGAACACCGGGAACACATGAACATCTAAATAATCCCCGTGATATATCCGCCGTTCTCTCTGAACCGTGCGGCCGCCCTTTATTCTATTTTTCATAATCATCACCATGCCCTGTGGTTGATTTATTAATATTACGTATAAACCCGTAAAGCGCCCCGCCGCCCGGAGGCACGTCGTTCGGACGCTTTGCAGATTGATATAACATTTATATAAGTAGAAAAATATTTACTTTTCCTTAAAAACCACCCTGTTATGTTAGTTTTTCATGTTGCGGAAGTAATACCCGCCTACCGCAACCGCATAATCCATGACGGCAGTCATAACATATCGCCACCGTGCAGCCGCGATAAAATCTTTGTTAAAAACCGCTTTATCGTGTAAGCGT
>CANRAG010000075.1 GCA_947628515.1 uncultured Clostridia bacterium
GACGGCGATGGAAAAATCATGATGAACGTTGACGTAAAGGAGCGCTCCGTTAAGGGCATGAACGGTGGAGTATTTACCGAAGCGCCGTGGCTGTATAAGCGCGACGGGAAGTATTATCTGTTCTACGCCATGAACTGGCGTGAGGAGATGGCGTACGCAATGGCGGACAATCCGCTCGGCCGCTACGACTTCAAGCAGATTATCATGCCGCCCACGGCTACGTCCAACACAAACCATCCGTCCGTAATCGACTTTAACGGTAAGACGTACTTCATATATCATAACGGCATGCTGTCCCACGGTTCGGGCTTCAGACGCTCCGTGTGCATAGACGAATTGAAATTTGACGAGAACGGCTATGTATACCCCGTAACCGAAACGTCAATAGGTCTGTCGGGAACGGCGAGCACAATCCGCACGGCGGCCGGCAAGTACGTGGCGCATACGGCGTTTACAAACTCTCTGTCGGACGCGTCATATCCGATTAACGCCGCTATGACGGCAACAAGCGGCGAGGACGGCTACAACACCGCATGGGAAATCACCGAACCGAAATATGTTCCGGACGGCGAGGACGCGAAGTATTACGTTTCGATCCAGTCGGTTAATAAGCCGGGGCTTTACATTAAGTCGAACGGAACCGGCGTAACGCTCACGCAGGACGCGAACGCCGACGACGCCGCGACAAAGAAAGCCATGACGTTTAAGACGCTGAAAGGTCTTGACGGCGGCGACGGCACGGTATCCTTCCAGAGCGTGTCAGACGCCAATAAGTATTTAACGATACTCAACGCGTCAACCATGCTGTCCTACGGCACCACTGCCGAGGACTGCTCGTTTACTGTCGGCAGCGCGACGCAAAAGGATGCGCAGACAATAGATATTGCCGGTATTGAGCCGGAACCCGATCCGGAGCCGGACATCACGCAGGACTTCAACGTTAATACCGGCACGCTGATAAGCCTTACAAACAGTGCGACGCCGTACACAGGACTCGCCGGAGTAACGCTTTATATGGGCACAAGGGACAACGATTTCCAGCCCTCGCAGAACTTCGCAATTCAGACCGGAGGCGTTTCGGGCAACGCGCTTGTAATGAACGCCGGAAAATATAACAGCGCAAACCGCGGCCCGCGTATGCAAATACATACTCCTGCAATACCTGACGGATATACCGTAACGGCTCAAATGCAGGTTAAGCTCGGCACCGCCGCAAGCGTTCTGCGCTATAACGACTCCACGTCAACCGAGACGGGCACTGACATAACCGGTCTTTCAACCGACTGGACAACGGTAAAAATAACAATAACAAACGATAACGACGTCTTTACAAGAAAGATGTATGTGGGCGATACCGAAATCCATTCGGACTACACATCCGTATTCCCCGTATTTTGGGGCACCACGGCAAACAATTCCGGACAGTCGGTATACTTTGACGACCTGACAATAAAGACAACTGCCACATCGGGCGAGACTGATACCGAAGCCTCATACGGCAATATAAATATAGGCAATGACAAAACCACCTTCACGCTTAAAAACGCGAAGGGCAAAACCGGCATCTTTGCATATGTCGCCTCATATGAGAACGGCATACTAAAGTCGATTGCCGTAAAGGAGATAGCTCCCGTCTCGGATAACGAGGAAATATCCGTTACGTATGCAGGCAACTCTTACGAAAAGAAGCTTTTTGTATGGCAGAGCATGTCGCCGCTTAAATTGAGTGACGATACGGAATAACTAAATCTAAAAAGGAGCGGATTTCTCAATCGGAAATCCGCTCCTTTTTTAGCGTTCATTTTCGGCGGCGCTTTTTAAGCGCACCGAACAACGGTCTTTCAATGAGGTTATACCGAATTAAGTCTATACCCGTACAGAGCGCGTATATGACTATACATGTTATAAACGCGTTTGCCGCCGCGTTTCCGGCATAAAGATATTTAACATTTTGCAGGTGTTCCACCCACAGCCACCAGCGCATCGTGTCGCTGCCGTTATGCACAAGCAGCACGCCGAACGCGGACGCAGCTGTTATATTTATTATTTTCATATATCCTATATCCAGATTTTTAAATAACATAAACGCCGCCACCGCAAGCAGCAGCGCCATGGGCTTATTGGAGTCGGACACCCAGTAGTACAGCAGTGAGCGGTTATGATAGAACTGAAACGCCACGCTCCCCCACGACAGCAGCAGCATACACAATGCCGCAATCCCCCATATACGGCGGCTGTTAAACCACGTTTCGGGATACAGCCTTATGTACGCGCCGATCAGGTATATTATCGTAAACCAGCTTATATAGTTATACGCCAGCTTTAGTTTTAAGACCGGCGCGACCGTATATATAAGCACGGTTAGACATACAAGCGATAAATGCTGTCTTTTGTTCATACCCTTTATTAAAATATTTATAAACGGTATGAAGAAATAGAACAGAAGATATGTTGAAATGAACTCATTGCCTATCGAGGATACGGGCTTTAGCATCTTTAACGCATATTCCCATGTAAGCTCTCTGTAGCCTGTGAGCGTGAACACGGCAAGGAATATGACCTTGTACAGCTCTATCCATAAAAAGAGCTTCAAAAACTTTTTCAGCGTTATTTTCGAGGTGCACATAAAATACCCGGTAATGAGCACAAAGCAGTTTATGCCCGTCTTTCCTCCCCAACCGAATACGGCAAGAAACAGCGCGTTCGGCATAATCCCCTCGCCGCGCATTATAGCTTCGCTTATTCCGGAATTTATAACATAGTGGTGCATGACTATTACAAACATCGTTACAATCCGAAACAGTTCTATTCCCGACTCTCGCCGCGCCTTTTCCGTATTTTCCATAACGGGCGCCACCTCCTGTTTTTTCGGTTACGGTTCACCTATACGGCTAAGAATACTGCGCGTCCGATTTGGTAATTGAGCAAGCGCCCGTAATAATAACGCGCGGTAATCGCTTCATAGCCGAATAGTAACGTTTTCGCATATGATTTTCTATTTTACCATATATTTATACAAATTACAAGCGATGCGCCAAATTTTCGGTTATCCGCCATGCCGCGGCGTCAATGTGCGGACTCTGCGGGACGGAATACTCTCTTTGCATAGGCCGCAAAAAAAGAATGTCCGGCTCAAGTCCGAACATTCGTTTTTTTGAAAATCTTATATGATTAAGGAATGATCTGTTCAATCCACGTTATTTATGCCAAGCTTTATCTTTAATGTCAATCTTCAACGGATTGTTCCAAAACCCTTTTGTATTCGGCAAGAATTTCAGCCTCAAGCTTCAGACGCATATCCCGGTTAATCGGATGCGCGATATCTTTAAACTCGCCGTCCTGCGTCTTTCGGCTAGGCATCGCCGTAAACAGTTTATCTTGTCCTTCAATTATTTTTATATCATGCACTACAAAGGAGTCGTCAAAGGTTACAGATACTACTGCTTTCATTTTACTTTCAGCAGAGCTGTCAGTTAGAATTTTCTTAACTCTAATGTCCGTAATCTCCAAGATTTTCACCACCTTCCTATTACAAGGGTAATATAATTGTTTTCTTGTAGTCTATCCAGTGATGCCCAACCCTAACAAAGGGAATATGTACCGTATCACGCGATACTTTATTACATCTATTCTATATCATTTTTGGGCATTTGTCAAGCTTTTTGTGCATTTATTTTAAAATCGTATTTTATCACATAAAATTTTTGTAAATAACATAAAAATTGCAAAAAAGCGGTTTAATTTTTTGTAAATTTGGTATATAATAGTTGTGGTATTTATTTCTGTAATCGGGAAAGGCATATATAAGCTATGAAAAGATTTTCAATAAACGAACTGGATAAAGGCGCCCGGATCCATTTTATCGGCATAGGCGGAATAAGCATGAGCGGTCTTGCGCATATCGCGCTTCGGGACGGTTTTAAGGTAACCGGCAGCGACCGCGCGAAATCCGCAATTACCGATAAGCTGGAAAAGGAAGGCGCTGTAATTTACGAGGGACACAGCGCGAAAAACATAAACGGCGCCGCGCTTGTTGTGCATACGGCGGCGGTAAAAAACGATAACCCGGAAATGGCCGAAGCCATGCGGCAAGGCATACGTCTTATAGACCGCGCGGCGTTTCTCGGCGCCATTATGAAAAACTACAACCATGCCGTGGGAGTGGCGGGCACACACGGAAAAACCACCACCACGTCAATGCTCGCGCACGCGCTAATACACGCGGGATGCGACCCGACGATTTCTGTCGGCGGCGAGCTCGATTTACTAGGCGGCAACATCCGCTGCGGCAAATCGGATTTATTCGTTACGGAAGCCTGCGAATACACAAACAGCTTCCTGAAGTTCTTCCCCACCATAGCGCTTATAACAAATATAGAGGAGGATCACCTCGACTTCTTTTCGGGCATTGAAATGATACGCGACAGCTTCCGCGCATTTGCAGAGCTTACACGGGATATAGGTCATGTAGTGGCATACGGTGAGGACGAAAACATAAAGCTTGCCCTTGACGGTACAAATCTTAAAATAATAACCTATGGAATGAGCGACTCAAACGACTACTATACAGCAAACGTGGTATACCACGCGGGCTACCCGTCGTTTGACGTTATGAAAAGCGGAGCATGTATATGCAGGGTTTCTCTAAACGTTCCGGGCGACCACAATATCTTAAACGCGCTCGCCTCCATAGCCGTATGCGGGCTGCTGGGCGTGGACGCGCAAATCGCGGCGGACGGCATTGAAACCTTCCGCGGAACACATCGCCGCTTTGAAAAGAAGGGATTTACAAACGGGGCGATCGTGCTTGACGACTACGCGCACCATCCGACGGAGATCAAAGCCACGCTAAAGGCCGCGAAAGCGTTCCCGCACAACCGTATACGCTGCATATTCCAGCCGCACACATACTCCCGGACCCGCACGCTATGGAATGAGTTCGTGTCCGCGTTCGACGACGCCGACGAGCTTATAATGACTCACATCTACGCGGCGCGCGAAGTATACGACGGGGTTACTGATCCTGACAAACTCGCGGCAGAAATCGCGGCAAGAGGCGTTAACGCAAAATATATGGACTCGTTTTCAGATATTGCAAATTATATAAGAAACACTGCCGAGGAAAACGACATAATATTTACCATGGGCGCGGGCGATGTAACAAATATAGCGTCTGAAATCGTGGACTAAAAAAATAGGATACGGAAAAATTTATAATTTTTTCGTATCCTATTTTATCTTAACCGTCAGTATTTTCTCTGCCCTGGACTATGTTCGTATTCCATAGCGAATCCACATCATAGTCCTCAAGGCCTGTCTCCGTCGCGGTATCCTCCTCCTCAATGGCATCATCAAGATTCAGATGTCTGTCGCTGCGAACAATATCCCACAGATTATCCCCGTCATAGTTTTCAAGTCCGGTTTCGGTTCGTGTGCCCACCTCGTCCTCAAAATCCATAACGCGTTCGGGAACCTTCTCCGTCTCCCCGCCCTGGTACATGTTTTGCTCCCACAGCGTGTCGAAATCGTAAGCTTCATTGCTCCCGTCGCCCTCTGTGCGGTTATTTCTCTCGTCAGCCTCACGCATTGCCTCCTCGTTCTGTCGGTATTTTGCGAATATAAAGAAGCTCCTTACAAACCTCCGCACATGGCGTTCAAACCTGTACCAATAGGAAATAAATCCGTTCGGCAGCTCTGCCGCGTCCGGGTCAAGCCCCTCGTTTTTGTATGCCTCCTCCGGATTCTCCACGCGTTCTCTGCCGTCATACATTTCGGTATCCCACAGCGAGCCTGATGAATACGCCGCGTTCTCATTTACCTTGCGCCTATTATCCTCAACATAATCGGTATCGTCAATATCGTTATCCGGGTCCTCCGGAGTGGAAAATATCACATCCTCGCCGCTGCCCTTGGTGATATTCGACTCCCATTCGGCGTCGTCCATGCCCTCAATTTCGCGCTCCATGGCCTCTCTGGCCTCGTTCATTTCAGCCTGAACAGCCTTATCCATCTCCTCGATTGTGAGCGTTTCCACCGTTCTGCTGTTCTGCATGGGCATAAGACTCTCGCGCCTGTCCTCCATTTCTACCGCGTCGGCGCCGTTCTTCTTTACAAGCCTGTTTATAAACTCCATATGCCTGTAAGCGTATTGACCGAACACAATCACAAACGCCGCAACAATTCCGTCGCAGACAAGTATCGATTCAATGGTTTTTAATCCGAATATTTCAAGCGAGCGCAAATTCGCGAACAGCACGGAATACACAAGGTATCCGGTTGTGTAGTACGCGATTATCGACGTCGCGAAATATATGGTATACACTATACCGTTTAATATATAGTACTCCTTACGGTTTTTCCGTCCGGCTATATATTTTATGAGAAACCTGAAATTTATTATCGCGAATCCCACCAGCGCGAGCATGTTCATAAGCGCCCACGCGTTTTCGTGCGGGTTCATAAATAGAATTACCACGCCCAAAAACGACGGTATCGCGCTGGAAGCAAAAACCTCCGCGAGTCTTATAAAAAACAGGAATATAATCTTATAATGTTTTGTCCAAAAGCT
This sequence comes from uncultured Clostridia bacterium, assembly GCA_947628515.1. Lineage (GTDB taxonomy): Bacteria > Bacillota > Clostridia > UBA1381 > UBA1381 > Ornithomonoglobus. The sequence continues at coordinate 6,569 of CANRAG010000075.1, forward strand.
TTTTGTTTCTTCCATATAATCCCTCTTATGCGGTCATATTTAAATCGGAGCAACGCTCTCTATGGGTTGCATGGGAGAGCAGCGGACGTAGTCCGCGGCCGGTCCTTAGATGCGGGGCATCCGCGCTTAGGTTATACAATGATTATAGCTTATCCGATTTAATATGTCAAGTCGTTTAGAATAACTCAGAGCCGCCACCCCGGAATGTCCGAGCTTTGTATTGCGTGGAAAAGACGCTTTTTGAGTCCCGGCGCGGTTTGGTGTTCAAGCTCTTTTATTATATTATGCATATCCGCGCGCTTTGTAACGCCGTCCGCCGGACATACCTTTGGCATTACGGGAATGTTTTCTTTTTTTACGACCGCCTTTATATCACATTCGCGCGCGTATATAAGAGGGCGTATTTTGGTTATATCGGTACGGTCAAGATATGTCACCGGCGCGAAGCAATTAATTCTGCCCTCGTATAGCATTGACAGAAAAAACGTTTCAAGCACATCATCCTTATGATGTCCCAGCGCGAGCGTTCTGCACCCGTTTTCAAGCGCGAATCCGTTTAACGCGCCGCTGCGCATCTTTGAGCAGAGCGAGCACGGGTTGCTCTCGCCGCGTATGTCAAATATTATTTCCTTTAACGGAACCTGCTTAACGTGATATTCCACGCCGAGCCTCTGCGCGAACCGGCGCACCGGCTCAAAATCCCCGCCGAAGCCCGGGTCTATGGAGAGCCCCACAACGCTGAAATTTTTCGGATGATACCGTGAAAGCCGCGAAAGCGCGGCAAGCAGCACAAGCGAGTCCTTGCCGCCCGACACGCCCACCGCTACGCGGTCATTTTCCTTAATCATATCGTATTCATCCACGGCCTTTCTGACAAGCCCTGTAATCCTTTTCATATAACCACTCTTTCCGTATCCCAATCCTTCACTGCAAACATATTTTATCATATCTACGCTATTGTGTCAACCTCACATATATAAATGTCTCGATTTTTCCAACCGGCACGCCCGAATACACACTGTAACTATGTCTGTATAAAATCAAGCCTTCCGATACTTCTCCGCCTGCTTATTAAACATTTCCGCGTATTTACCGTTCATCTCCATAAGCGCGTCATGAGATCCCTCCTCTATAATTTCACCGTTTTCCAGCATGAATATCCTGTCAGCCATACAGGTGGTCGAAAGTCGGTGAGATATGAAAATCACCGTCTTTTTCTCCGACAAATGCAGCATGGTTTCATTTAATTTATACTCGCTTATCGGGTCGAGCGCGGACGAGGGTTCGTCAAGAATTACATAATGACAGTCGCGGCTGAAAATTCTCGCGATTGCGATTTTCTGTTCCTCACCGCCCGACAAATTCACGCCGTCCTCGCTGAACTCGCGCGTAATCTGTGTATCAATGCCATTCTTTAGCGTAGTGAGCTTTTCAGTAAAGCCGCTTTCGTCAAGACTTTTTACAATGCGTTCTCTCGCATCATCATTTACAAATCCCATCTCAACGTTTTCACCGACCGTCCCGGCAAATACCTTGTAATCCTGAAATACCGAGCCAAATCGCGCGCGGTATTTATCTGTTTCAAATTCCTTTATGTTTTTGCCGCCCAATAAAATTTCGCCCTCGGTCACTTCATAGAGCCGTAAAAGCAGCTTCGCAAGTGTGGACTTGCCCGCGCCGTTATAGCCGACAATCGCAATTTTCTCATACGGCTTTAAGGTAATGTTAATGTTTTTCAGGCTGTACTTCTCCTCGCCATGGTATTTAAACGACACATTTTTAAGTGTCAGCTCCGATATTTCCTCAGGCGGATTTTCACCCGGCTGTTTTTCAATCTTCGGGCGATATGCCAGAAACTTACGGAAATTATCAACATATAGCGCCTGCTTCGACATTTCAATGCACGCATCAATTCCCTGTCTCATTACCCATGTGAAATGTTCCATAGCCGAGATAAGACCGGCAAGGTCGCCAAAACCGAGAACTCGCGTTACAAGCGTTTGATAGCACAGATAAAGATACATCGTAAAATCAAGCAGTCCACCGCATATTAATTCGCCTACAAGCGAAAACACAACCAATACTTTTCCGTCTCTGTCCCATATATCCTTTATGCGCTTCATTGCGCCGCGCAGCCGCGAAAACAGCGTCTTATGCATATCCGAAAGACGTATTTCCTTCGCATAGTCCGCAAGGTAAAATACGCGTGTCATATAATCGCGTTCGCGTTCAATCGGCTTTATCTCCAAGTCCATTTTATAACGTTTTTTTATTTTGAGACGGCTCACTATAATTCTTATCGTTATCGCGATAACCGCAAATATAAATAGCGTCTTGTCCGTCAGTGCCATAAATCCGCCGACAAAAGCCGCTTCTGATACTCTCGCCACAATTACCGTCCATGTGCCGTACATATCCCAGAGCTTCTCGTCCGCCTGAGTTGCCGCCCATACGAAGTCGGTATAGAATTCGGGCGTTTCATAGTACTCCAAATCCATCGTGTGAGCATGCTCAAAGATTATCTTTTGCATTCCCGCGCGTACCTTTACCTTAGCCGCTGCTCCGAGATATTCCGCAAAATATGCGCCAAGTACGTTCCGAAGGATAATTACTGCGCTTACGAATGCCATGAATATAATCAGTTCCTTAAAGCTTTTACCGCCGGTCAGTCCGTTTAATATGTATTGCAGCGCAACCGGTCCCGCAAGCGTGTCCTGAAACGAAACCAACACGCAAAACAGCAGATTTCCGATAAGATATGCCGGGGCAAATCGGAAAAACAGTTTCACCATCATCCGGTGGTTTGCAATTGTGTGAGTGAATTTTTTCATTCGTTCTCCACCTCCTGTTCCCGATACTTCTCCGCTTGCATCATAAACATCTCGGCATATTTGCCCCCGAGCTTCATCAACTCATCGTGCGAGCCTTCCTCGACAATCTCACCCTGTTCGAGCAGATAAATCTTATCCGCCATGACAGCCGAGGACAGCCGGTGCGAAATAAAAATTACTGTCTTGTCCGCGCAGGCGGTCATCATATTATTGAACATCTCGTATTCGCTTATCGGGTCAAGCGCAGACGATGGCTCGTCCAAAACCGCGATTGACGACTCACGCGCAAACACGCGCGCTACTGCGATTTTCTGTTCCTCACCACCCGACATAAGCGCGCCGTTATCGTCAAATTCCTTTGTAAGATGCGTTTCCATGCCGTTTTGCAGCATCCCTATTTTATCCCACAATCCGCTTTCCTGTACCGCGATTTCCGCGCGTTTTCTATCGTAATCGTCAACGGGAGGACGAAGCAGGACGTTTTCCGTTACGGTTGCCGCGAAGATTTTAAAATCCTGGAATACCGTTCCGAACTTATGCCGATACTCCGCCAGTTTGTAATCTTTTATGTTTACACCGTCAAGAAGTATTTCACCGTCCGTAACATCGTAAAGACGCATTAACAATTTTACAAGCGTAGATTTCCCCGCGCCGTTATGACCGACGAGTGCAATTTTTGTTTTCGGCTTTAAATCGATTGAGATATTTTTTAAAACAGGCTTATCCGAGCCTTCATATGTAAACGACACATTTTTAAGAGTCAAATGATTAGCTTCCGGCTTCGGTATTTTACCATTCTCGTTTTCTGTAATTTTCGGCTCGTATTCAAGAAATTCGCGCAGGTTTTGTATATATACATTGTTATCCATCAAGTCCGATAAATGCCATGAGAAATTTGATATATACGATTGCATATTGCTTGCGGCGTTCATAACGGTTATCATATCTGTCAGCGAATACGCGTTATTTACAATATACTGATAAACAATAATTCCGCGTATGCCTATAAATGTTCCAAGACTCATAGCAAGACCCCTAACGCACCGAAGAAGCGACACCTTACCGTAATATTTTTTTGTTATATCTACCCAGTCTCTTACCGCGTCGTTAAAATGCCCGAGAAGCGGAAAGAAAATTTCACCTAAACGCATTTCTTTTGCGTAATCCTGCAAATATACCGTCCGCTTTACATATTCGTTCTGTCTCTGGTACGGCGTGGTTTCCTTAACGCACTCAAACCGCAGTTCGGCGCGTTTTTTCTCCAAAATTGCCGAAATAATTGCCACAGCGATTGTAATCGGAATTATAACCGGTTCCCACCGCGCCGTTATAATGATACAGATTATTGAACTTACAATAGTTGAAACCACAAGCGAAATATTCTCGATTATGCGCGGTATTCGCGATATAAGCTCTGTATTGGCACGGGTGTATTTATCGTAGAATTTCGGGTTCTCGTAGCATGCAAGGTCGCAGCTTATCGCCTGTTTGTATATAAGCGTCATAAAATATTCCTGAAACGTCACAAACATTTTAGGAGCATACAGATTGATAAACCAGCTTTCGAAAATTCCGTCCGCAACTGAAACCGCAAGCATTACCAGAAGCAGTTTTACAACTCCGACAAAATCAGCACCCGTTTCAAGCGCCTGCATAAGATATCTCATCAGTACTATAGAATAAAACAGACCGATACCACGCCAGAGGAAAAAATATACCAAGCTGAGCACCACTCCGAGCGGCGACGCTTTAAACATGTGCTTTAACATATATAAATTGTTTTTGATAACAGACATTTTATCTTTTTTTCGTTTCGAAAATTGTTTCACGTTTTTTGACACCCTATCCTTAAATATAACGTCTGAATTTTTTCTGTAGCTTAAGAGTCGTTTTCACATTGCGAAAACGACTCTTATCCATGAGAATGTAAGATACATTCAATTAACATCAGACATAATATTATTCCAAAATTTTTCCGTCCGTAGAAATAACCACTACCTGCCACGGTATAAATTTACCGCTCGCCATAAGCGCCTGCTTGACCGCATTCTCTATACCGCCGCAGCACGGAACCTCCATGCGCACAACCGTAACGCTTTTTATATTGTTTTGAGCTATAATCTGCGTCAGCTTTTCCGAATAATCGACCATATCAAGCTTCGGGCAGCCGATGAGAGTTATTTTATTTTTGATAAAATCATCGTGGAAATTCCCGTATGCGTAAGCCGTGCAGTCCGCTGCGACAAGCAGATTTGCATCGTCAAAATATGGCGCGTTTATCGGCGTGAGCTTAATCTGAACGGGCCATTGAGAAAGCCGGCTTTGCTGTTTTTTGGCGGGCTCGCGGTCAGGTTTGTATGTATGATTGATTTCCTTCACGTTAGTTCCCGGACAGCCACACGGCAGAGTATCGCTTTCGGAACGAGTATTGTTCGCTGCTGCAACCGCTTCCGCATTATAAGCCGCAGCCTCGCGTTCCTCGAATGTAATCGCAGCCGTTGGGCACGCGGGCAGGCAGTCACCGAGCCCATCGCAGTAGTCCTCGCGCAGCAATCGAGCTTTTCCGTCAACCATGCCTATTGCTCCCTCATGGCACGCCTCGGCGCAAATACCGCAGCCGTTACATTTTTCGGCGTCGATTTTGATTATTTTTCTTTTCATTTCAATATTCCTTCCTTTACTTTAAATTTTTGTTGATTTTGTAATCATATTATAGTATAACCCGAGTTTGCCGCTTGCAGCAACAAAAAACACGATTTTTGACTTGCAAAAATCGCGTAGGCATGCGAAAAACGCCGTTATTATCGGCTTTGTGCATTTTTGATATTTATATGCCTACATTATGTACCTGTATGATATTTGATTTATGCAAATCATACAAAGTAATGGCTTGTACACTAAAAAGACGTATATGATTATATGCCGACAAAAATTATATAACAAAAAAACGCCAAAAACAAGGTAAATACTATGTTTTTTTGATTACATTTGTGTTACAAAGCGGCAAACTCGGGTGGGAACACCAATTATAAACTGTCTTATAAATTTTGTTTATGCATTCAAAAAACCATGCTTTTGTGTGTTAACGGGCTTGTATTTTCTGTTTTTTATGATATAATTATAAGCAGTAAATCAAT
>CANRAG010000076.1 GCA_947628515.1 uncultured Clostridia bacterium
ACGGAAAACTGGCAGTCAAACGCCATGGGAGTGGATATAAACCACAATTTTAACGCGGACTGGCGAAGTATAAAAAGCGAGCCTTCCTTTTCCAAATACGGAGGCCCGTTCCCGGAGTCGGAACCGGAAACCCGCGCTTTGAGCAAATTTTTAATTAAAGTAAAACCTGAACTGTTCATAGCGTTTCACAGTCAAGGAAAGGAGATATATTATGATTTTAACGGTATGGAAAATAAAGACGCCGAAAGACAAGCAGAAGCCGTCGCCGGTTTATGCGGATATAAAGCCGCAAAGCCAACCGGAACAGCCTCCTTCGGAGGAGCAAAAGACTGGTACATTCAAGAGTATCATAAAGCAGCTTTTACAGTAGAGCTCGGCGAAGGAAAAAATCCCCTTCCACATTCACAGCTCGGTGAAATGAAAGAGGATTTATTTAAAATATGTATAGGATTTATTAATATTATTCTTCAATAGAGGCGGCGCCTTGCTCCGCCTTTATTCTATATTCCGCATATTTTTCTTCCGAGTCCTTATAGGTCAGTCCTTCAAGCCTCATCGCGGCAGACGCGTAGTCGCCGTCCTCGGCAAGAGCTAACGCCGAATTGTATCTGTATATCGGAAGAACCGTTTTTGCGAATATAACGGAGACTATGACTATTGCCGCCAATATGCCCGTAATAAGACCTATAATCTTAAGAGCCACATGATTATGTAAGCTTTTATCTTCTTTTGTCGTTTCCATTGACGTTAACCCCCTTATGAAAAAGTGCGGCCGCTTATCAGACGACCGCACCAATGTTATTTACATTAAATCAAATTATTCTTCGATTTCTGAAACAACGCCTGAACCAACTGTTCTACCACCCTCACGGATAGCGAAACGGAGACCCTTTTCGATAGCGATCGGTGTGATGAGTTCAACATTCATCTTTACGTTATCTCCGGGCATACACATCTCTGTGCCTTCCGGAAGTGTGATAACACCTGTAACGTCAGTTGTTCTGAAATAGAACTGCGGTCTGTAGTTGTTGAAGAACGGCGTATGACGGCCGCCCTCGTCCTTTGTAAGAACATAAACCTCCGCTGAGAACTTTGTGTGCGGATTAACCGAACCCGGCTTAGCAAGTACCTGACCACGCTCGATCTCTGTTCTCGCAACACCACGAAGAAGCGCGCCTATGTTAAAGCCTGCCTCTGCTACGTCAAGGCTCTTTCTGAACATTTCAAGACCTGTAACAACAACCTTACGTCTGTCCTCTGTAAGACCGATGATTTCAACTTCCTCGTTAACCTTGATCGTACCTCTCTCAACTCTACCTGTAGCAACTGTACCACGGCCTGAGATTGAGAAAACGTCCTCTACCGGCATAAGGAACGGCTGATCCGCCATTCTGTCCGGAGTCGGGATGTATGAGTCAACAGCGTCCATAAGCTCAAGGATACAAGCGTATTCCGGAGCGTTGATGTCTGTTGATGATGACTCAAGCACGCCAAGAGCTGTACCTGTGATAATCGGAATATCGTCACCCGGGAAGTCATACTCTGAAAGAAGGTCACGGATTTCCATCTCTACGAGCTCAAGAAGCTCCGGATCGTCTACCTGGTCTGACTTGTTCATGAATACAACGATATAAGGAACGCCAACCTGTCTTGAAAGAAGGATGTGCTCTCTTGTCTGCGGCATCGGACCGTCAGCAGCCGATACAACGAGGATAGCGCCGTCCATCTGCGCCGCACCTGTAATCATGTTCTTAACGTAGTCCGCATGTCCCGGACAGTCAACGTGAGCATAGTGACGATTATCTGTCTCGTACTCAACGTGAGCCGTTGAAATTGTAATACCTCTTTCTCTCTCCTCCGGAGCCTTATCAATCATGTCGTAAGCTTCGAACTTAGCCTGCCCCTTCATAGCAAGAACCTTTGTAATGGCGGCTGTAAGAGTTGTCTTACCATGGTCAACGTGACCGATGGTACCGATATTTACATGCGGTTTACTGTTATCGTATTTAGCTTTTGCCATTGGATTTTTCCTCCTTAAAATTAAAAAATATAAATTTACACTTATAAATGTAGTATACTATCTTTTTTGTAAAAAATCAAGTGTTTTTTGAAAAATTATCTATGAAACAGAGAAAAATTCTCTGTTTCATAGTAAACATTACAAGCCCAACAGAAATTAACCCTGTTTTCTTTCGCTCATTATCTTTTCCTGGATCGATTTCGGAACCTCGCTGTAATGTGACGGCTCCATTGTATACTGGCCGCGTCCCTGTGTGCCCGAACGGAGGATTGTCGCGTAACCGAACATCTCCGAAAGCGGAACCTCGGCTGTAACCTGCGTCGTGCCGCCCGTGCGTGATTCCTGGCTCTTTACCATACCGCGTCTTGATGAAAGGTCGCCGATAACAAAGCCGAGATACTCGTCGGGAACTATTACGTTCACAAGCATTATAGGCTCTTTTATAACCGGATCGGCCTTCTTCATACCTTCCTTAAACGCCATCGAAGCCGCAATCTTAAACGCCATTTCAGATGAGTCAACCTCATGGTATGAACCATCGTAAAGCGTCGCTCTTACATCCACAACATTATAGCCCGCGAGCACGCCCGACTGCATAGCGCCCTGGATACCCGCGTCAACCGCCGGGATGTATTCCTTCGGAATAGCGCCGCCGACAACAGCGTTAACAAACTCATAGCCGCCGCCTTCTTCCATAGGCTCAAGCTTAAGGAGCACGTGTCCGTACTGACCTTTACCGCCTGACTGACGCGCATATTTATGCTCGATGTTAACAGCCTTTCTGAACGCCTCTCTGTATGAAACCTGGGGCTGACCTACATTAGCCTCCACCTTAAACTCTCTTAAGAGACGGTCAACTATTATTTCGAGGTGAAGCTCACCCATACCCGCGATAATAGTCTGGCCTGTTTCCTCATCAGTGTATGTCTTAAACGTCGGGTCTTCCTCAGCAAGCTTTGCGAGAGCTATACCCATTTTTTCCTGACCGGCCTTTGTCTTTGGCTCTATCGCAACGCGGATAACCGGCTCAGGGAATTCCATTGATTCGAGAATAATCGGATGATTTTCGTCACAAAGCGTCTCGCCCGTCGTTGTATTTTTAAGACCTACGGCCGCGGCAATATCGCCCGAATAACATACGTCTATATCCTGGCGGTTATTTGAATGCATTTGGAGTATTCTGCCCATGCGCTCCTTATGTCCCTTACATGAGTTAAGAACATATGAGCCCGCATTAACCTTACCCGAATAAACTCTGAAATAGCAAATTTTTCCCACAAACGGGTCCGTGGCAATCTTAAACGCAAGCGCCGCGAACGGCTCATCGTCAGAGGACTTTCTTTCCTCCTCCTCGTTTGTATCCGGATTTACACCCTTGATATGCGCAATATCCGTAGGAGCAGGCATATAGTCCACAACGGCGTCAAGAAGCATCTGAACGCCCTTGTTTCTGTATGAAGTACCGCAGAGCATCGGAACTATTTCATTATTGATTGTGGCTTTTCTTAGCGCAATCTTAAGTTCCTCAACCGTTATAGAGTCCGGATCCTCAAAGAATTTCTCCATAAGCTCCTCATCCGTTTCGCATATGGCCTCAACCATCGCGTCGTGATATTCCTGAGCCTTATCGAGCATATCTTCCGGAATTTCTTCTATTCTTACATCATTGCCCATATCATCATAATAAACCTCAGCCTTCATCGTCATAAGGTCTATTATGCCGACAAATTCGTCCTCGGCTCCTATAGGAAGCTGAATGGGAACTCCGTTTGCCTGAAGTCTCTCGTGAACCATATCGACAACCCTGTAGAAATCAGCGCCCATGATGTCCATTTTATTAACGTATATCATTCTCGGCACGCTGTAATCGTCAGCTTGTCTCCATACTGTTTCCGACTGCGGCTCAACTCCGCCCTTAGCACACATAACCGTTACCGAGCCGTCCAGAACCTTAAGCGATCTCTGAACCTCAACCGTAAAGTCAACGTGTCCCGGAGTATCTATAATGTTAATTCTGTGCTTTATGCCGCTCTTAAAGCCTTCCTTCTTTGTCCAGAAACATGTTGTCGCGGCGGATGTTATGGTAATACCGCGCTCCTGCTCCTGAGCCATCCAGTCCATTGTGGCAGCACCGTCGTGAGTTTCGCCTATTTTATGATTTATACCGGTATAATAAAGAATTCTCTCTGTAGTAGTAGTCTTACCGGCATCAATATGGGCCATGATACCGATATTTCTTGTATTTTCAAGTGAGATTTCTCTCTTAGCCATTGATTAAGTTTCCTCCTTTCAAAAAGGATCAAGTTATTCTGTAATTACCAACGATAGTGAGCGAATGCCTTATTAGCCTCTGCCATTTTATGGGTGTCTTCTCTCTTCTTAACCGATGAGCCGGCGCCGTTTATAGCATCCATGATTTCGTTAGCAAGTCTTTCTTTCATTGTCTTTTCGTGTCTCTCTCTTGAGTAACGTGTGAGCCATCTGAGTCCGAGCGTCTGTCTTCTTTCCGGACGAACCTCTATCGGAACCTGATATGTGGCTCCGCCCACACGTCTTGCCTTAACCTCAAGAACCGGCATGATATTATCCATAGCTTCCTTAAAAGCATCAAGCGGATCCTTGCCTGTCTTTTCCTTTATAATATCGAACGCGTCATAAACTATCTTCTGAGCAATACCCTTCTTACCGTCGAGCATTATATTATTTATGAGCTTTGTAACGATAACATCATTATAAATAGGATCCGGCAAAACTTCTCTTTTTGCTGTAAAACCTCTTCTTGGCACTTTACTTCCCTCCTTCATAGTATGTGCGATAATTAATTTACCGCATTTTCATGAATATCACAGGTACTCTGAACTTATTCTTTCAAAATTCCGTCAGCGCAATCGAGACTATATAATAACTCGTTATGCACTTGTGATATAACTAATTTTTCCAAGGCTTAAATTATAATTATTTATAATTATTTCTTAGCGGCCTTAGGTCTCTTTGCACCATACTTACTTCTTGACTGCAAACGGCCGTTTACGCCCTGAGCGTCAAGCGTACCTCTGATGATGTGGTATCTTGTACCCGGAAGATCACGAACACGGCCTCCTCTTATAAGAACAACGCTGTGCTCCTGAAGATTATGTCCTATACCCGGAATGTAAGCTGTTACTTCGAAACCGTTTGTAAGACGTACTCTGGCAATCTTTCTGAGCGCCGAGTTCGGCTTCTTCGGCGTGGCTGTTCTTACAGCCGTGCAAACGCCTCTTTTCTGCGGTGAAGGCTTGTCTGTAACCTTCTTTTTAAGAGAATTGAGACTCTTGTTGAGCGCCGGAGCTGTCGACTTCTTTTTTGTTGTCTGTCTTCCGTTCTTTACCAACTGGTTAAATGTAGGCATATCGAGTTACTCCTTTCTTTAAATTATTGTATGGTTTCAACCGCGCAGGAAGCTTTAATATTAATTTTGCACATTTCGCCGAGTTCCTTTCTCGTAGATATATACAAAATTTCAAGATTATTATCCTTCGCAAGCTTTATAACAGGTTCGCTTACAAAATCATCACAATCCGAGGCGATATATACCTTTGACGCTTTTCCCGCCATAATAGCATTTTTAACCTGCTTTGCACCGATTATAAAACGCTTCCCGGACGAAGCTTCAAGCATATTTTTATACCTCCTTAAATTAAAGTACCCCAAAACGGCAACCTATACTATTTTATACTATTTTATGTCACTTGTCAAGTACTTTTTATCCCGCTGTTTCTTCTTTTTATGCCGATTTTACACTGTTTTTAACATCTTCTTTTGTGTATTATTACCTATATTCTTTTTATTAATCATAATAAAAAAATTTAATTTGGTGTTATAAAAACTATATAATGTGTAATACTATTCTTGAAATCTGTTGATTTCTCAATATAAAGGAGGAGCACAATGAAAACAATAAATCTTATATTAGCCGGAATAATTTCCACAATAATTCTTACAGGATGTTCGGCCAATGAAAATCATGAGGCGACCACCTCCACCAACGAACCGAAAATGACTGAGTCCGCGACGGAAAACACAGACACAAACGCAACAGAAAACACAGACACAAAAAATGATGATAATTCAATGCGCGATGACGCGGGTAATATCGTTGACGATGCGGGCAATGTTGTAGAGGACGCGGGAGACGCGGTTGACGACGCCGCGGATGATGTCGGAAACGCGGTAAAAAAATAATATCAAAAAACGGAATCACGCGATTCCGTTTTTTGATATTACCGTTTTATCTAACGTACAAGGCCGGTCGCCTGTTAATCATAGATAAGCGATTTTATTAAAATCTTAATTCTTAAACAGTTTCTTCTTCCTTATATCCTCTCCATAGAAATACATCATATTAAAGCTGTCGAGAAGTCTTGATGAAAACCTTTTCGTATAAAGCTTTTCAAGACCTTCAAAATTATAATTGGTATTTATAATCATTTTTTTATCCCTATTAATTCTTTCACTTACAAGATCCAATATATATGAACTGTTATTTTTTGAATATGTTTCTGTACCGAGATCATCTATTATCAGAAGATCAACCTCATAAAGGCCGTCCGTTCCGTCTTTACTTCTTCCAAATCTTTCATCATCGAGCATTCTGAACAATCTTGTCGATCTCATATACAGAACCGTCCTGCCCTTATCCATAACCGCTTTTCCTATACAGCTTGACATATATGTCTTTCCAAGACCTGTATCGCCGTAAAACATGAGACTTTTTGACGGTTTTTCAAAATTATCGACAAATTCTTCACAGAATTTTTTTATATTTACCATATTTTCATAAGGAGTGTTTTTAAAGTCTTTAACATGATTTTTACTGTAAAAATCCATATTAAAAAGATTGAAATTCTGCTTTTTTAAAAGCTCACGCATATTAGAAGCGTCATATAACCTGTCTATTAATTTCTGATTAAAACAGGAGCATCTTCCTTTTCCTTCCACATACCCCGTATCCTTACACATATCGCATTTATATCGCAGCTTATCATAATCGGCGGGAATATTGAATTTTAAAAGAAGATCATTCTTTTTTTTCTTTAAAATTTTGAACTTATTTTTCATTTCTTCCTTTGCGCCCGTATCATCGGGTGAGGCGAGAATATTACGTAGTGTGCTGCTTCCTATTCTCGCTATTTCCATATCTATCTTCTTTATTTCGGGCGCAAGCTCATAAGCTTCATATACTCTTTTATCTCGCTCTCTTTTATTAGAGGCTCTTTGATTTTCATATTCGGTTATTATACTATCCATTACAGCACTATCCATTTTTATTACCATTAACACCTTTCACAAAACCAAGTTTAGAAGAAAATCGTTCAGATTGTGCGCCCGCGCGAACGAGACTATACATAGGTATGCGAGTGAGCGCGGACGTGCGAGACTGGGCGATTTTATTCAAACTTAATAACCTCCAAAATTTCATCTTTCTTTTTGACTATTTCGTCAAACCTTCTTATATATTCCACGGGATCCTTAAAATTAAAAACCCTTTCTATTCTGCCGCCCTTAACAATTTTTGAAGAACCGCCGCCGCCGAGCGCGATTATGGTCTGCTTTTCCTCCATTATGTTAACATTATATGAACTCATTGTGCCGCGTTTGGCATATCCCACATTTTCAAGATTTCCCGAACTGTTTTTCTGTCTGTACATATAATAAGGCAAATAAAATTCACTTTCCATTCTTTTTTGTGTATATGAAAGCATTCTGTTCATATATTCCGCGTCCGCAAGCTCATTATCCGTCATTTTAAAATTAGCCGCTCTTTTGAGACAAAGAGAATGGACGGTAATATTTTCAGGTCTTAGCTCTATAACCCTTTCAAGAGAATTTTCAAACATTTCCGGAGTTTCGTCCGGAAGTCCAGCTATTAAATCCATATTTATAATATTAAATCCTATATTTCTTGCTGTTTTATAGGCCTCATAAACCATATCCACACTGTGACTTCTGCCTATCTTTTTAAGAGTTATACCGTTCATCGACTGAGGATTTATGCTTATGCGGTTAACTCCGTATTTTTTTAAAACAATAAGCTTTTCTTCGTTTACGGTATCCGGTCTGCCCGCTTCGACCGTAAATTCTTTAACCCTTTTTAAATCAAATTTTTCATGAAGTCTTTTTAATATCATTTCAAAATACAGAGGTGAAAGAGTAGTCGGAGTTCCTCCGCCGATATATATGTTATCCACATATAACGCCGCGTCTCTGATAATCTCCGCCGTTTTATCAATTTCAAGCAAAAGCTTATCAACAAACTCCTCCATATATTTACCGCTCACTCTTATATCGGTTGAAACAAAAGAGCAATAAACGCAGCGGGTTGGACAAAACGGTATACCTATATATAAGCTAACGCTGTTTTTATCTATTTTTGAAAGCAGCTTTTTTTCATTTTCGGCAACTGTTAGAGCAAGTTCCGTCTTTTCCGGCGAAACTTCATATACCTTTTCAAAAATACCCCTTACTTCTTCTTTTGAAAATCCTTCCTCATAAAGTTCCCTCGCGTTTTTTGCCGGTCTTATACCGCACATAACGCCCCATGAAAAATTTATTTTTCTTATTTTCATTGCTGCGTGAGAAAGGGATTTTGTACATGTTGCTGTAAATATCTTTTTAATAAGCTTTTTCGATTTTCCTTCCGTGTCAAATTCAAAATTATAATCTTCGTTATAAATGTTTCCGTCAAATATAATTTGAGTATACGCGTTTATAATTTTATTTTTATATGTTAAATTTTGAATTATTGTCACATCTTCATCATTTGCGAAAAATAATTCCGCAAAAAGCTTCATTTCATAATCGCAGCTGTATCCGTTCTGTATAATAAGTATCATGCCGTTACGCAGAAGTTAAACTTCTTTTCATATCCTATTTCCGTATCATGGCCGTGTCCCGAATGAACAACGGTTTTATCAGGAAGAGTATAGAGCTTTTCTCTTATAGAATTAAACAGAACGTCCTGATTACCGGTAGGCAAATCCCAGCGTCCGCAGGAACGTAAAAATAATGTGTCTCCGCAGAAAAGATCATTTCCTATAAGATAACATACTCCGCAGTTTGTATGGCCGGGCGTATATATGCATTTTATCTCCAAACCGTCAAGTATAAGAGACTCCCCATCCTTTAAAACAATATCCGCGTGAATATTCTCTATTTTTTTACCCAGACCGTATTCTGTAAGGTTTATATCGGGATCACCTATATTTATGCTTCCCTTATCTCCCGATACAATTGACGCGCATATTTTCTCTTTTAAGGGAATGAGACTCATAATGTGATCATAATGACAATGAGTTATAAGTATATATCTCACTTTAACTCCGGCTTCTTCTATCATTTCTTCTATCTGCCCAAGCGCGCAGCCCGGATCTATTATAACGCCGTTTTTTGTATTCTCATCATAAACAAGCCATGTATTCTCATTTGTCTCGTTATAAAATACTGAACTATATTTCATATAAACCTCTTTAATTATACAACCTTACCGGCAATACCATATAAGTATATCTGTCGCTTCCGTCCTCAGGCCTTATAAAACAGCCGCTTGTGGGCGCCGAAAATTCCATAATAATGTTATCTTCGTCACATGCGTTAAGAGCGTCAAGCATAAAACGGCAATTAAGACCTATTATAAGATCTCCGCCCTCATGCTCTACCTCAACGCTGTCATTTACATATCCTTTTGATGTATTGCATGAAATATCAATCCTATTATACAATATATTCATTTTTACAGGTATCTTGTTATTCGTTTTTGAAAGCAAATCATCATTTATGATAAGATTAGCTCTTTCGAAGCTGTTTATTAAATTTTGTTTATCAGCCTTTAGTTTTATTGAATTGGTAGCTGAAATAATAACCTCGTATTTTAGAAATTCACCGTCGAGAAGTCTCGAATAAACCTGATAAAATCCGAAATCGAAAAGTATATGCTTATCCGATACTATAATATTTACAACAGCGTCGTCATCATTTAAAACCTGAATTACTTTTGAAAGGGTTATTCCCGGAATAACAAATTTCATATTATCCTGATTTTCACCCGCCGGGGTTTTTATAACGGCAAGTCTGTGTGAGTCCGTTCCCACAACATTAAGATATCCGTTCTTAAAATCAAATAAAGCTCCCGTAAGCACAGGTTTTCTCGCGTCCATTTGTGATATGAACGGATATACCTTTCTTATTATATCCTTTAAATTTTTTTGAGAAATGGTTGTTGTATATAAAGGATCCAAAATAGGAACAGGCGGAAATTCTTCCGAGCTCATTCCCTGAATATTAAATTTACTTTGTCCACATTCTATATCCGTTATATAGTTTTTCGGGTCTATTGTAACGCTTATTTCACCGTCCGGAAGCCTTCTTACTATTTCACCGAAAATTTTTGACGGAAGAGCTACGCTGCCGCTTTCATATACAGTTATCTCACTTGTATATTCTATACAAATTTCCATACTGTTTGCGGTAAACGAAACATGCCCGTCAGATTGAGCGTCTATTTTTATAAATTCCAATATTTGAAGCGATGTTTTATTGCTTATGGCTTTTTGTACTATATTAACTATTTGGTTTAGAACTGTTTTTGAACATACAAATTTCATTATTTAAAATCTCCTTTGTTTGTGTTGTTGTTTATAAGTTTATCAACATGTTAAAAATTATAAATTATATATATTTATTTATATATATAATTATTATTATAAACGGTAGTAGTAGTAGAGGTGTTAATAAGATGGAAAAGTTCTGTTTTATTTATAATAAAGCCATTTTTTATAAACCGACGGTTAAATATAAATTAAGAATAAATCACCTTAAATATTTTACATAAATTGTAAAATATTTTTATTAACAGCTTATCCACTATTTTTCCTCTTATTTATAATGATTGTAGATCCTTTATAATGTAGTTTATATTTGTCTTTAAGGTTTCATCCGTAAGAAGAAGGCTTTCTATTTTTTGAACATTATGAATTACGGATGTTCTGTCTTTTCCTCCGAATGCCTGTCCTATTATGGAAGGATTCATATCGGTGAGCTTCGAGCAGAGATACATTGCTACCTGACGCGGAACTACAAGAGGTCTCACCCTTCTTTTTCCTATTAGCTCGTCCTTTGTAACATTATAGATTGTGCATACTTTATCCATTATTTTGTCGGGCGTTATTTTAACGATACCATCCTTCGGAAGAATGGAATCTATTGTATATTTTGTGAGGTCAAGGTCAATGTTTTTATGTTTAAGCTGCGCTAACGATATAAGCTTTAGGAGAGCGCCTTCAAGCTCTCTTACGTTGGATTTTATTCTGTCGGCTATATATTCAAGAATATCGTCGTTTATATTATAATTGTTTTCTTCGGATTTTTTTCTTAATATAGCGAGCCGCGTTTCGTAATTTGGAACCGCTATATCTATTTGAAGTCCCTGCGAAAATCTGGTTCGGAGCCGTTCTTCAAGAGTGATGAGATCACTCGGCTTTTTATCGCTTGTAAGAACTATTTGCTTGTTAAGACTGTATAAGTCGTTAAATGTGTGGAAAAATTCCTCCTGTGTGCCTTCTCTGTTTACGAGAAATTGGACGTCGTCTACAAGAAGAACATCAACCGTTCTGTATTTATTTCTGAAAGAATTCATTTTGTGGTTTTTTATACAGTCTATAAATTCGTTTGTAAAGGTTTCCGTTGTTATATATAATATTTTAAGCTCCGGATGTTCTTTTTTTATTTTATTTCCTATAGCGCACATAAGATGAGTTTTACCCAGTCCGGAATTTCCGTAAAGAAAGAGAGGATTGTATATGTGACCGGGATTTTCGCTTGTGCTTATGGCAGCTGACGCCGCGTATTCGTTGGATGAGCCTATTACAAAGCTTTCAAACGTGTATTTCTCATTAAGCCCCTGACTGTTTTGGGATAATGAGTCAATATTGTTTATTCCGCTTATATAAGAGTCGGCGCTTGCGTTTTTAAATTCTTCCTTTTCGCTTTCAAGGATAATTTTTAACGTTATTTTTTGTCCTGTATGCGCTTCGAGTATACTTTCTATTTTATCTTTAAATCTGAATTCTATCATATTTCTGTTAATAGATGTGGGAACAGCTATTGTAAATACAGAATTATTAAATTCCACGGCTTCTGAGGGCTTTATATGAACATTGTAGCTTACTTCACTTACCATGGAGTTTTTTATAGCGTCCTGTATTTCCATCCAGATTTTAGAGCAGTCCATTATTTTCACTCCTTAGTTTAGCATTTATCCTATAATAATTCATTTTATATTATACCATATATTAATAATTAATGCAATAAATTTTTTTATCTATTAATGATTTTAAT
>CANRAG010000077.1 GCA_947628515.1 uncultured Clostridia bacterium
TTACATATAACTGCTCCATGTCCGAGCTTAAAAACTCGTGGACCGAGCACACCACCGCTCTGCCGGATGATGACAGTTCCGCCGCGCTAATAGCTCCCGACGCCGCGCCCGTCGCGGCGGATAATACGATCTCGCGCGCTGTGGACATGCTGCCGCAAAAGTACCGGACGGTTATACATCTGTATTACTATGAGGAATATTCCGTGCGGCAGATAGCGGAGGCGACGGGTCAGCGTGAAACCACAGTACGTTCCCATCTAACGCGTGGGCGGCAAAAGCTCGAAAAAATCTTAAAGGAGGCACAGTTGTTATGAACGAGCAGCAATTCAAAACCGAATATCGGCGCTCGGAGAACAGTGTCCCTGTAAATTCCGAGCTTAAAAACAGACTTATAGAAGCGGCAAAGGAGCTTGAAGCGTCCGGGACACAAAATATCATTGCTCCGCGTCCGGTAAAGCGAAACAGAATACGGCGCACGGTGATTGAGTTTGCCGCCGTTGCGGCATGCGCGGCAATATGCGTATGCGGCATACCGGAGCTTGGCAAATATTTTAACGAGCCGCAAAACCCGACACAGGCAACCGCGCAGCCGGTATCCGAAACGGAGACGAAAAAAACTGACGAAGCGCCGTTTGCAAACGGTACTCACGATACAAACGAAGCGTCCACAAATTATACCGTGCCCGAAGCGGGCAATGCATCCGTATACGCCAAAACCGAAACGCCTCCCGCGCCGAAGGCCACCAAAGCGCCAACGGCAAAGAAAGAGGCAGAGGCAAAAACGCAAAAAACAATAAACGCTGCCGCCGCGCCCGCAAAGCCAAAAAGCGATACGGTGCCTTCCGCCGGTTCGGACGGCGCGGCGCAGTCTGAACACGCTCCCGCCGAGTCCCCGACCGCCGCAGAGGGCAATGCAAATGGCGGGGTTCGGGAGATAAACGCCGCGACATATCCTCCGACCGTTACGGAAAAGAGCAACACCACCGACAATACCGCGTCCCGCTCACAGCTTAACGAGAGGCTTGACGCCATGACGAAATCACGTTCAAAGCTTGACACATGGGACGCGGAGCTGGGACGATACAGCGGCGCGGACGAAGCGTTTGACGGGCTGTATTCGGATTTCAAGAACAGCGCCACGGCATATCTAAACGCGGCGGACAGCTTCGAGAGGATATATAAAAACGCCGATGAGAGCGGCGTGATATACGACGGCGTCAATAAATACGACAATGAGCTTGACGCTGTAATGTTCGGCAGATGCCGCGACAGCTACCGCAAGGCGAAGAATTACGCCGAAATGAATATATCCGTTCAGAACGCGGAAAAGGAGGAGGAAGCTACAGATGAGTAAAGCGTTTACAGCGGCATTGCTCACCGCCGCAATCGCGTTTAACCCGCCGTCGGCGCTCGCCGCGCCATACAGCGCGGACGATATAGCGCTTACAGAAAGCGGCTCACTCACCGCCGCCGACGGCGGCGAAGAGCCTGAAAGAGGCGCGGCGCAGACGGTATTTATATATATGATAGGCTCCGATATGCCCCTGCTTGCCGAGCGCGATATATGCGAAATGCTCCGGAGCGGGTATGACAGCGCGGATACAAACGTTATACTATTTGCCGGAGACGGCGAATGGGGTCTTGACGCGCTTAACGCGGCTCCGCTCAATGTGTTCCGACTGACGGGAAACGGGCTTATAAGGATAGAGGACGACACGGAATATAATATGTTCGACACGGACGATATATACGATTTGATGTTCCGGTATATGTCCCGATACAGAGCGGAGAAATACAGCGTGTTCTTCTGGGATCACGGCGGCGGATTTGCCAACGGGTTCGGCAAGGACGCTACGGGCGGCAATCCCGCCATATCTGTCACGGAGCTTGCCGGAGTTTTCGCCGATATTAAAGAGGATATAAAGTCCGACTATGGAATTGATTACAATTACGAAACCGTCGGCTTTGACGCGTGCCTTATGGCGGATATACAGACGGAGAACGAATTTGCGAAGGCGGGCTTTAAATACTTCATAGGCTCGGAGGCGGTGGAAAACAGCCTCGGCTGGGATTACGGGTTTTTAAGCGTTTTAAACGATAACCCGTCAGTGTCCGGCGATGAGCTTTGCCGCGTCATTATAGACCGCTCCGCCGAAGCGTGCGCCGAAACCGTCGCTTCCCCATCCTACTCTACGGCGTGTACGGATTTGTCGCTTACGGGTAATGTAATAGACGCTCTTAATATTACCGCGCAGCTGATACCGCCCGATAAAATCACCGACGCGGCGGCAGCGCGCACGGACTCGCTAAGCTTCGGCACGGGTAATTATTACACGGATATTTACGACTACGCGCAAAATCTAAACGCCCATGGCATTAGCGGCGACGGGCTTAAAGCAGCCGCAGCTTCGGCCGTGATATACAGCAGAGCAGACGACGAGCGCGCTCACGGTATCTCCGTATACGGCTATTATTACGGAAACGAAAGTACTCTTGAAAAATGGTGCGCGCTTACCGACAGCCGGCTCGCGGATTATAAAAACCTGCAGCTTATGATACGCTATGAGGCAAACGTCGATGACGCGGAGCCGTCAGCGGCAGGCGGCAGCGTTATCCGCGACGGCTCGCGCTACAGCTTTAATATTGACGAAGCCGCCGCAAAGGATACATACGGCGCGCGGCTATGCGTGTATAAGCGGGAAAACGGACTGCTGCGCAGGATAGCCTCTGTACGCGACACGCATATAGCTGGTAATACGGTTTACGCCGATTTTGACGGAACGGCGATACGGCTGATAAGCGGCAGCACGGCCTATGAATGTGACTCTGACACGGAAAACGGCCAAGTTAGGGTAAGACTTGCAAAGGACACGGGCAGCATAGCGGCGGCGGCGGACTTTCGAGAAATGGAGCTTTCGCTTGACGGCGACTGCAATATTATAGGCACACGCTATATTAATACCGGCGCGCTCGCGGCAAAGGACGACAGCTCGTTTGGCACGGGCGACAGAGTGTATATACCGGCTTTGTGCTTAAACGACGACGACACCCCCGCCGAGCCTGTACCCGATATTTTTATCGCGCATAATCCGCGCTTTGAACGCGCGGTAATCACCGGCGAATACCTGTGTCGGTTCGAGCTTATAAACGCCTACGGCTACGCGCAGAACTATTCGCCGCTAATCACGGTAAACGGCGGTGTAACCGACGCTGTTTCCGCGCCGATAACGCGATATGACGCAAAGGATTTGAAAATAACCGCCAAAGATGAGGCTATAGAGGTTCCGTGCGGCTATGACGAGCTGATTTCACGCGGATATATTCCCGACGCCGCGCCCGTAACGCTCGGCTCGTCCGCTTCGGCATACGCCACGCTGCATAAGGGTGATAACTATATCGACATAACCGTCACAAACTTTGACGGGAACTCGCGGCAATCCGACCAATGCACGGTAACCGCGGTATCGGTTACTGACGGAACCTGCGCCGGATTTGCCACCGCAACGGCGCCCGACCCCGCCGGAGCGGACGCGGTATACACGACGCGCGACAGCGTAAAATACCTTTACGGCATAGACGACGGCTGCATAATGCCGTATATAAGCGGAAGCCTCGGTCTTAACGGTATGTTTTTAAACACGCCGCGAAATTATGTAGCGGTTGAGACAGACCGCGGCAGCGGCATAATACGCAGGCTGACGCTTAACAGCCGAAGCGGGTGCGAAGTCACACGGAGCGATCCGGTGAAATACAAAGCAGATTATTTCGCGCCCGCCGAACTCGGCTATAATCCGTACTCGTTTAACATAAGTATGGACGGCAGCGTTTACTCCCTGCCCGTGCCGGTATCGGTACTTTCAGCGGACGGATGGACATACGAATGCGGCGTATCGCAAATAGGCTCTCTAAACAGCGCGGAGGCGGTGTTTACAAGAAACGGGAAACGGTTTATAGCGGATATGGTAAACTACAGCGACAGCGAAGCGGAAACGGACGATTGTATGGTTTGCGGCGTATATCTGAGCTTTGCCGACTCGCCCGATACCGTTCTTCCGGGTGGGATAAATCTTAGCGAGGCCGCCGCGCGGCTCGGCGAAGGGTATATTACCGACCGCGCCGACAGGTTCGCCTTAACCGGCAGCGGCGCGATATACACAACGGGCATGGCTACCGACTATAGCGGCCAGATTGCCATATATCCCGACGCCGCGTACATCTATAACCGGTACATGGGCAAGCGCAGCATAAACGGCTATGACGCGCCCGCAAAATATTTTATATACTAAGGAGACAGGTACTATGAGAAAAGTTATAACATTTTTTACAAGCATAGCCATATTGCTTTCAAACGCCCGTCTCCCCGTCATGGCAAAATCGGAAGCTGATATGATACGCGAGCTAATGCTCGCAAACCCGGTAACAGTAACGCCCGACCCGTACGGGATGAGCATATGCGAGGATCCGCCCTCGGATGAGGCGGACAGGATAGGCGGTCTGTACAGCGTATCGGAGCAGATTGTAACCCTATCCTCACAGATGTTTTATAAGGACTACAGCAAAATAGAAACAAAGGTAAATGATTACATAGACTCGGTAAACGCCGCCGCAAAATCCGTGTCCGCCTCCGATCCGTCATATAACGATATGCTCGACCGCAAGGCGAGTTTAAACGACGCGATAGACACTCTGCCGCCGCGCATAATATCGGCCGACGACATATACCCTGACAGAGGCTTTAACGTGACGGTGCATGCCCTTTATAAATCCGAAAATCCGCGTCCGTTCAAGCTTATTGTGCGGATTATATCCGGCTCCGCTACCGAGGTCGTCGCGGAGTTCGGCGGGTGTATCGAGCCGGGCAGCGTAAACTGCAAGATGACGCTTTCCGCGCCCGGATGCAAAAACGGCGACGTGATCACCGTAACCGTAAAATATAACAATGTTGAGCACGGCAATATTGACGGCTGCGTGCTGACGGCAAACGTGATTTCCGACACGACCCCATCGCCCTCACCGACTGTAAATCCGACCGCCACACCCACGGTCTCGCCCTCGCCGACCGCAAAGCCCACACAAGCACCCGCCCCGACGCCCGACGCGACGGAGCTGCCGTCTGACTGGGCAAGAGACGAGGTGGATAGCGCGATAGCGCTCGGCATAGTGCCGTATGAACTGCAAACCGGCTACACAACCGATATTTCACGGTACGGGTTCTGTCAGCTCACCGCCGCGCTGATTGAAGGTCTGAGCGAATATGAGTTTGAGGACTACGCTATGCAGCACGGTACAAAGGACACCACCTTTACCGACACCGCCGATAAGCTCGTTGACTCCTGCGCAAGGCTCGGTATAGTGACCGGGTTCGAGGACGAGACATTCCGACCGGATAATTGCATAACTCGCGAGGAAGCGGCGATGATGCTCGCGCGCTGCGCAAGGCTGCTGGGCATGACCGATAAGCCCGGCATGTTCGCGTTTAACGACCGCGCCGACGTCAGCTCCTGGGCTGTTAATAACGTTCGGTTCGTAAAGGCAAACGAGATTATGAACGGCGATGATAACGATAATTTCATGCCGCAGGAGACATATACGGTCGAGCAGGCCATTCTGACCTTCTATCGTCTGTATAACAAGCTGCGATAAAAACACGTCAGGGTTTCTGTCACCCTGACGTGTTTTTAATATTTATTTATAATCTCCTCCGCCGCGGCGTTATCGTCCGATATGCACATAAACGCGAGATTTCCCCGTACCTCTATTACAGGGTTGTTGAGCTTCGGCATCTCCTCCGGCTTGTAGGACACGAAATTTGGTTTCTTATCCTCTACCCGCTGCCGCAGCTTTTCCGCAAGCTGCTTTGCCTTCTCCGGCGACTCCGCTTCGAACACCGCGAATTCTTCCGCCGTGGACCCGCCGCCGGTATAGACCGCGCCGCCCATAGCCGAGTTCGCTTCGAGTCCGAACATACGCGCCGCAACATTGTCGCCTACCGCGCTCATGCTGTCCTTAAATTTGATTGAGTTAAGTATATCGTTTACAATACCGTCAATATCCGCTTTCCCGCCGCCGGTGTAGAGACTGAACGCGGCAGCGGCTTTTTTTGTTTTATTTGTATCGACCGCGTGGGTTTTCAGATACGCCTCCCACTTCATATGCCCTTCCTTGGTAAAGTGTACACCGTCCGTGGCAGAGCCGTCGGGAAGATACCCGTCCGGTCCCGCAACGCAGCTGTAGACGTCCAGATAGTAGCAGCCCTTCTCCACGGCAAGCTCCGCGAGCTTTGCGTTCGCTTCGCGGATTGTGGAATTGTAAATCTTGCGCGCCTCAACAGAGCGTTCAACCGGCAGCACCGATTGTATGTATATTATCGCATCCGGATTTACCGCGCGTATATTATCTATAATATCTCCGTAACGCCGCTTATACACGTCAAGGTTTATATACGATACCTCGTTTATGCCGAACATGATATAATACTTGCCGACGTCGGGCGTGCTTAAAAGCTCCTGCATAACCGTTCTGCCGCTCGATAGCGTGTCGGTATTTACCGTGGACGTATTTATCGCGGACTTGCACACGAACCGTGCCGGAACGGTGGCATACGCGCTGTGTCCGAGCGTTATGGAGTCGCCGAAGAATACCGCGTCGGCGAAGTATTCATCGCCCACCGGCTCCTGCTCGTCGAGCGGCCCGAACGGCGGCGTCTTTACGTATGAGGTCGTAAGCGCAAGCTCGCCCACACCTCCGAGGCTTCTGTCGGTATTAAACGTCTCCGCGTCATAGAGCACGAGCACATCTTTTATACCGTTATCCGCAAGATACAGAACGAGATCGTCGTTATAATAGCGCATATCGATCATGTATACAGTATCATATTCCGACGCGAGAAACGGCGCGAGACTGTGCGAGTATGAGTCCTTTAGCACCGCTATCTTTCTGCCCGTCTGCGAAAACGGGTTGTTTATTACCGTAAGCCCGTGGTTTCCGTCAAGGTATACGGTATATTTATCCTTCTTTTCGAGGTTATCCTTTGCGTAAAGCCCCATAAGTTTTTTGCCTTCGAGCGGAAATTCGACCGTGAAGCTCTGCGGAACGCCCTTTAGCGTGTATTGCTCTATCGTGTCGGGTTTCTCGAACGTAAGGCTTGCCTTTGACCATGCCGTGCCGTAAAAGCTGTCGGTAAGCTCCGATACGCTGTACGCATCCGTGTCGCGCGGCGTGTAGCCGAGATATTCGCCGAGCGCGGAATACACGTAATAGCTGCCGAGCGCGGTCTGGTGGTGGTCGGTTCTGTAATATATGTATTCGTCCTTATGCGCTCTTAGCATATCCGTGGTGTCGCAGACGCGTATGGCTGAGCCGCGCAGCTGCTCCGTGACCTCGTTTTCCACAAGCTCTATGCAGTTATCATACGAAAACGGCGGAAGCTTGTCGCGCAAAACCTCAAACGCTGTGGGCACAACCGCGACCGTCATGTTGTATTCGCCCGTCTGCTGCAGCGTTATCAGCGCCTCCGTATTTCTATCCACATTGGCCTTGTCAAACGCGGCAGGACGCGCTATGAGGTAGCCGTCCTTTCCGAAATGCACGCCGTTATTTCCGTTTTTGCCGAGCAGCCGTTCCGAGTTTGCCTTTAGCGACACCGCCGCGTCACGCCATATGAACTGGTCGGCGGCGTACGCTTCAAAATTATCCATAAACGAGCCGTCAAGCACGTTCGCAAGACTTATGTTCGGGAACATTTGCAGTTCTCTGTTCTCCTTTTCGGAGAGTATGCGCGGCTTGTGCATCAGATTTGCCGCCGCCGCCAGAAGCAGCAGCGCCACAACGCATATTGCAAAAACCGTGTCCGTATCCGGCTTGCGTTTTTTCGGCTTTCTGCCGGTTCCTCCAACGCACGAGGGATCGTATTCTATTACGTAATCATAATTTTTCATGCGTTCCACCCCTTATCAAAATCTGAAATAAAGGAACGGATTAAAGGTATCGTCCACAAGGTAGGCGGTACATAAAATCAAGCCCGTAATCGCGAATATATATTTTATCCTGTAAAGCTTCGCGGGTATCAGCCGCGTGTACAGTCTTTTTGAAAAGCCCAAAGCTGTTATTATGGCAATCATAAACAAAATCCCGTAGGAGCTGAGGTTATAGAGAAAATCCGCATTGCCCGCGCCGATGTTTGAAAAATCAAACATCGCCTTAAAATATTCAAAAATCCTTCCAAGCCCGTCAACAGCGAAAAGCACCCAGCCGAAAGTGACCGCGAGCGTAGAGTATATAAAGCCTATAACCCTGTTCTTTTCAAGCAGCCTTAACAGGAATTTCTTCTCTATTATGAGCAGCACGCCGTAGTAGACGCCCCACATAACAAAATTCCACGCCGCGCCGTGCCACAGCCCCGTTAGCATCCATACAATCAGCAGGTTTATATTTGTCCTCGTCCTGCCCTTGCGGTTGCCGCCGAGAGGGATATACACATACTCCCGAAACCATGTGCCCAGGCTTATATGCCAGCGCCGCCAAAACTCCGTAGCGCTCTTTGACACATACGGATAGTCAAAGTTTTCAAGGAACCTGAACCCGAACATCTTGCCCAGACCTATGGCCATATCCGAGTAGCCCGAAAAGTCAAAGTAAATCTGCATTGAAAACGAGAATATGCCAAGCCATGCCAAAGACGCCGGCAGACCCGAAAAGTCGTACAAGCTTATCATAGTCCAAAGCTTGCCTATGCTGTTTGCGATAATCACCTTCTTGCAAAGCCCCGCGCAGAAGCGGCTAAAGCCCTGCATGAACGACTTACCCGTTACCGTCCTCTCCTTTAGCTGCGCCGCCACATCGTCATATCTTACGATAGGTCCGGCGATAAGCTGCGGGAACAGTGACAGATACAGCCCGAAATGCAAAAAGTTTTTCTGTACCTCTGTATCGCCCCTATACACGTCTATCGTGTATGACAAGGCCTGGAACGTGTAAAACGATATGCCTATCGGCAGCGCGATATTAAACTCCGGCCCGCCAAACCACGAGAGCACGAACGAGGTATATTTAAAGAATACGAGAACGCCGATATTTACCGCTATATTAAAAATAAGCGCAAGCCTTTTATGCCGCACCTTATCAATCAGCAGTCCGCACGCATAGTTGAAAACCGCCGAGAATATCATAATGAGCACATATTTAGGCTCGCCCCACGCGTAGAATATAAGGCTGGCTATAAAAAGCACAAAATTTTTCGCCCGCTTGGGCACAACAAAATACACCGCAAGCAACGGCGCAAGGAAAAACAGTAAAAATACAATACTTGAGAATACCATCTATTCTTCCCCCGATGATATACCACCTATCTCCGCAAGCTATTATAGCACGTTATGACGCCAATGTCAACGAAAACAAAAAATTCCCTGAAATTCGTCAATTTATCTAATTAATTCCACGCGGAACGGCAAAGCGCTAAGGCAATATTTTACAATTTGCAATGCAAAAAAGCATGCCGAAGCATCTATCGGCATGCCTTTTAATACTTGTTTTATTTACGCGTTTTCCACGAGTCTCTGCGTGTCTATCGCAATCATCATTTCTTCGTCCGTGGGGATAACGAGCGTCTTAACCGTTGCGCCGTCAGCGGTTATGTCAACCGTGCCGCGTGTTTGGTTCTTCGCGTCGTCAATCTTAATACCCATGTATTCAAGTCCGGAAACGATTGCCTTTCTTGTAGCCGCGTCGTTCTCGCCGACACCGGCGGTAAATACAACAGCGTCAATTCCGCCCATAGCCGCCGCGTACGCGCCTATGAACTTCTTGCACTGATATGCGAACATATCCAAAGCCAGCTCCGCTCGCTTATTGCCGTCCGCCGCGGCCGCCGTCAGGTCGCGGAAATCCGACGACACTCCCGACACGCCCGCAACGCCCGACTTCTTGTTTACAAGGTTGTCAATCTCTGCCGCGCTCATGCCCTTGTTCATTAAAAATGTCATGACCGCCGGGTCCATCGCGCCGGTTCTTGTACCCATGGGCACGCCGTCGAGCGGGGTGAAGCCCATTGACGTATCCACGCACTTTCCGCCGTCAACGGCGCTTATCGACGAGCCGTTGCCGAGGTGGCAGGTAACAATCTTAAGATCCTTCGCATCCTTACCCAAAATCTCAACGGCCTTCTGTGAAACATACTTATGCGATGTGCCGTGGAAGCCGTACTTTCTTATTCTGTCCTCCTCGTATATCTCATATGGCAGCGCGTACATATACGCCTTTGCCGGCATAGTCTGGTGGAACGCCGTATCGAATACCGCGACCATGGGAGTGTCGGGCATAATCTTCTTGCAGGCGTTTATGCCTATGATGTTCGGCGGGTTGTGAAGCGGCGCAAGCGGCGTGCACTTGTCGATTGCCTTCATGACCGCCTCTGTTATAATCGTCGAATCCGTGAACTCCTCCGCGCCATGCACAACTCTGTGGCCTACCGCGCCTATCTCGTCCATTGACGATATAACGCCTATTTCCGGATCCACAAGAGCGTCTATAACCATCTGTATAGCGTCGCCGTGATCCTTCATCGGCTTTTTGATTGTCTTTTTCTCAAGCCCCTTCAAAACGCATGTGTGCTGGAGATTTGAACCGTCAATGCCTATTCTCTCGCAAAGTCCCTTTGCCATTACGCTCTTGTCGTCCATATTTATAAGCTGATACTTAAGCGATGAGCTGCCGGCGTTAATTACCAATATTTTCATCTTAATCTATCCCTTCTATCATAGTTTAATGCCAATGGTTCGGCTGCCGTCTTACGGCATTACCGAAATTATTTATTCTGCGCCTGTACCGCGGTGATAGCAACAACTCCCGCTATGTCCTCAGCCACGCAGCCTCTTGAGAGGTCGTTGACCGGCGCGGCTATACCCTGCAAAACAGGACCGTACGCTTCCGCCTTACCCAGACGCTGCGCAATCTTATAGCCTATGTTACCGGCGTTGAGGTCGGGGAAGATAACAACGTTTGCCTTGCCCGCAACCGGCGAACCGGGCGCCTTCGAGCCGCCAACCGACGGAACTACCGCCGCGTCAAACTGCATCTCGCCGTCAAGCGCGAAATCAAGGCCGCGCTCCGCCATTTTTTCCTTGGCGAGCTTTGTAGCCTCCTGCATCTTGTCAACCAGCGGATCCTTCGCGCTGCCGTATGTAGAGAATGAGAGCATCGCTACCTTCGGGTCGGCGCCCACGAGAGCCTTAAACGACTGCGCCGACGAAAGAGCTATTTCCGCTACGTCGTCCGCGGACGGGTTCATATTAAGACCGCTGTCGCCGAATACGAACGTGCCGTTCTCTCCGTACTCGCAGTCGGGAACGTTTATAACAAAGAACGCCGAAACAAGCTTTGTGCCCGGAGCCGTCTTTAAAATCTGAAGCGACGGACGTATAACGTTAGCCGATGAGTTCACAGCGCCCGCAACCATGCCGTCAACCTTTCCGGTCTTAACCATCATTACGCCGTAGTAAAGCGGATCCTTAACAGTCTCCCTCGCCTGCTCGATGGTAACGCCCTTCTTCTTTCTCAGCTCCGCGAACAGCTCGGCAAACTCCTCGCTGCCCTCTGACGGGTCGATAATTTCGATACCTTCGATATCAACGCCCTCGTCGGCTGCCATCTTCCTGATTTTTGCCGCGTCACCGAGAAGCACGTTCTTTGCGTAGCCCTCCTTCTTCACTATAGCGGCGGCCTTTATGGTTCTGATATCCTCGCCCTCGGCAAGAACAATGGTCTTTAAATCCGACTTTGCCTTAGCCTTAACACTGTCAATAAATTTTCCCATGTCAAAAAATCTCCTTCATAAAATAATATATTATAATTATACACCCAATTAAATAAAAATGCAAGACGTATAATGAAAAAATTCACGGTTTTTGAATGAGTGAACAAATTATGAACAAATCCAGTTATTCACAATTTTGTCCAAATAAGCACTATCCA